>JBEDBW010000075.1:0-3865 GCA_041177045.1 Actinomycetota bacterium
AGATATGCTCGTCTTAGACCATGATTGACAAGATATCTAGCTGGAAATATACCGAGGACTTCCACCAGGAACCCGATGTAATCGCCCGTGCTCGGGCTAGAGCAGATGAGATGGGCATTGAGTCCATTACCCCTTCTGTTGGCTCTCTACTAGCAGTTCTAGTAGCTAGCACGAATGCTAAAGCTATTGTTGAAGTCGGCACAGGAGCAGGTGTATCTGGTCTCTGGTTGCAATCTGGCAGCAAGAATTCAATTCTGGCAAGCATTGACACTGAAAGCCAACACCAAGACTTAGCTAAGACTGCCTTTGAACAAGCTGGCATTCCTAATTCCAGACTTCGAATGATCAACGGAAAGTCCAGCGAAGTTCTAGTCAACCTCGCTGATGAGGCTTATGACTTAGTTTTATTGGATGGCGACATCGAGTCTCTATTAACTCAAGTAAAGGAAAGTCTTCGTCTTCTTAGAGTTGGTGGCATCTTGGCTATACCTCATGCCCTATGGAGAGATAGAGTCCCTGACGATGTGCTCAGAGATGACAATACCGAGGAATACAGAACTGTTTTAGATTTCATCAACCTAAGTGGATTATTCATCACCTCCTTGAGTACCAGCGGTGATGGATTACTAATAGCGGCTAAAAAATAGTAAGAAAAAACCACCTGATTACTCAGGTGGTTTAGTCAAAGACTTTATTAGCGCTTCTTGATTCCAGCCAAAACCTTCTTTAGCTGATCTACTTCATCATCATTGACTGAGATAACTAGTCGACCGCCACCTTCTAGAGGAATACGCAAAACTATTAATCCGCGAGCTTCACGCTCGGCTTCCATTGGACCGTCACCGGTACGTGGCTTCATTGCTGCCATAAGAGACTCCTAGATACTTGGAACTTCTATTAAACCACGATTTAGGGACGTATTTAAGGCCTGCTCAGAAACCGCAGGTATCCATTTGATTACTTTTTAGGCTGAAAGCCACTCTGAGAGAGCTTTTTCACAGGCGTAAATCTGGTCAATCTCCACACCCTCATCGTCCGCATGGGCTTTATTTGGGTCTCCTGGGCCGAAATTCACAGCAGGGATACCAAGGGCACTAAATCTAGCCACATCGGTCCAGCCATACTTAGGGAAAGGAACTGTCCCTGTTGCAGCCACAAAGGCTGCTGCCTCAGGCAGATCTAAACCTGGTCTTGCCCCATCGGCAAAGTCAGTTACCTCCAGGTCAAATCCAACAAATAACTCTCTGAGGTGAGCTTCTGCCTGAACACTAGATTTGCTTGGAGCAAATCTGTAGTTCACGGTAATCAAAGCCTCATCAGGAATGACATTGGCTGCTATTCCTGAGTTCATCAGAACAGCATTCAAGCTTTCTCTATAAACAAGTCCATCAACTTCAACTTCTTGAGGCACATAGTTAGCCAATATGGCTAGAGGTGCTGCTGCTTTATGAAGTGCATTCTCCCCCATCCATGGACGAGCTGAGTGAGCCTTCACTCCAGAGAGTTTGATAACCGCTCTAAGGGTTCCGTTACAGCCACCTTCGACTCTGGCATTACTTGGTTCACATAGAACAGCAAAGCTGCTCTCCAAGAGCTCTGGTCTATTGCGAGCAATACGACCAAGGCCATTCAAAGCTGAATCAACTTCTTCGTGGTCATAGAAGACCCAGGTGACATCCACGTTTGGAGAAACCAGTGCTGCCGCAAGCTTTAGTTGAACAGCGACACCTGCCTTCATGTCTACTGTTCCTCTGCCCCATAGAACATGGGATCTTTCAAGATTGATGAGTTTGGTAGGTAGGTTATCGGCTACTGGCACAGTGTCGATGTGTCCTGCGATCACTACTCTCTTGGCTCTACCTAGGTTGGTCCTAGCAATAACGGCATCAGCATCACGGATAACCTCAAGATGGGTATAGGCCTTCAGAGCAGACTCGATGGCGTCAGCCAGTTCCTTCTCATTGCCTGAGACAGATTCGATGTCGCAGATGACTTTAGTCAGCTCAACAACATCGCTTTTTAGATCAAGATTTACACTCACCTTACGAGCCTACTTGTAACCTTGTAGGGATGAATAATTTAGACGCACCTACAAATGCCTGGGGCATGGGCCTTGCCACTATTTCTGCTGATGGCACCATCTTGGATACCTACTATCCAAAGCCTCAACTTGGACCAGCTCCTACAGGCGATGAGGTTTACCTCATGGACAAGAACTTTGATGCCCTCTTGGGTAAGGATGCAAGACGAAACGTTGAGGTCAAAGCAGTTAGAACTGAGATCAACCTAAACGACCCAGTTTCATCAACTCCAGACGCCTACCTAAGACTTCACCTGCTCTCTCACCTACTGGTCAAGCCAAACACCATCAACCTAGAGAACCTTATGGCTCACTTGCCAATCGTTGCCTTCTCATCAATAGGTCCTATTGCAGTTTCTGACTACGAAAAGCTATTGCCAACACTTTCAAGAAGTGGCATCACAGTTCATTCAGTAGACAAGTTCCCAAGACTTGTTGACTATGTGGTTCCTAAGGGAGTTCGTATTGCAGACACCAACAGAGTAAGACTTGGTGCCTACCTATCTCCAGGAACAACCATCATGCACGAAGGCTTTGTTAACTTCAACGCAGGAACTCTAGGAATAGCAATGGTTGAGGGAAGAGTCTCTCAAGGAGTTGTTGTTGGTAATGGATCTGACATTGGAGGTGGAGCTTCGATCATGGGAACTCTATCCGGTGGCGGAAGAGAAAGAGTTCAGATTGGTGAAAGAGCTCTTCTAGGAGCTAACGCTGGTATAGGCATCTCCATTGGAGATGACTCAGTAGTTGAAGCTGGTTTGTATGTAACTGCAGGAACTAAGGTAACCATCATTGATGGATCTGAAGAAAGAACTGCAAAAGCGGTTGAGCTGAGTGGTCAACCAAATCTCTTGTTCAGAAGAAACTCCCTAAACGGAAGAGTTGAAGTACTACCTAGAACTGGTGCGGGGATAACCCTGAACGCAGCACTACACACCGGTAGTTAGTTCTTTAGCTAAAGCCTTAGCGTTATCGCAACCAATAATCATTCTTTGGTAAGGACTGTTCTTGAGGTCCAATATGAGAGCCTGCTGTCCTCTAGTCCAATAAACCATCATTCGCTTTTTGGATTTGCGGAAGTGCCCAAGAAGTACGACCTTAGGCAAAGCAGTCCCAATAACTCGATCACCAAAGATCGACATAGATACTTTCTCCATATGCCCAACCTCAGTAATGTCTGAGCGTTGAATAGTTGTATTTCTAGAAAAAGAACCCAACCTCTCCCAGAAGCCAAGCTCAATTTGAAGAGTGTCTTTGGTGATTGTTAATTTAGCCACGAATTGAATCCCATCCATTTGCTTGAAGTTCAATATCGTCCAACAGAACAAGGACGCCACTTGAAGCAATGATTCGACCTATTGGTTTGAATTCTTTAGGAATTGATGAACCTTCAGGGAAGGTAGCAAGAAGAGCATGATCTTCTCCACCAAAGAGCACCCAATCTTCTGTTGTTACTTCTAATCTCAATGCAGCTAGTTCAAGCACTGCTTCAAAACCAAGCAGTGCTGACTTATCAATCTGAACTGTTACCCCCGATGCTTTCGCGATTCTTGATGCATCTTTAGCTAAGCCATCAGAGACATCAAGCATGGAAGTTGCTCCTGCTTTGTTGGCTAACACACCTGCAGGAATAGGTGGCATAGGTCTTAGCTGAATAGAAACTAGTTCATCAAAGGCATTCTTAGCATCTGCTATCTCTGATTGAAGTAGTGATAGACCAGCTGCTGCTTTTCCTAGAGTTCCTGCTACCGCCAAGATATCCCCTGGCTTAGCTCCACTTCTCAA
>JBEDBW010000076.1:0-3840 GCA_041177045.1 Actinomycetota bacterium
GAAAGCCAAGACCCTGATCGTGACATCACCATGTACATCAACTCTCCAGGTGGATCTTTCACAGCTCTAACTGCTATCTATGACACCATGCAATACATCAAGCCTCAGATTCAGACTGTTTGTCTAGGTCAGGCTGCCTCAGCCGCAGCAGTCCTACTTGCAGGTGGAGCGCCAGGCAAGCGTCTAGCACTTCCTAACTCAACTATCTTGATTCACCAACCAGCGTCAGGTGGAGGAGGCCGTGGTCAGGCTTCTGACATCGAGATTCAAGCAGCTGAAATCATGCGAATGAGAGTTTGGTTGGAAGAGACCATTGCTAAGCACTCAAAGAAGTCAGTTGAAGAAGTTAGCAAGGACATCGAGCGAGACAAGATCCTCACCGCAGCTCAGGCTCTTGAGTATGGTCTTATCGACCAGGTTCTTACCTCTCGTAAGGCCTAATCTGCTTCCTGTGTAATTGCTGTGTGGACGCTTTGAACGGTGTTCAACGGGGACACTCTGCTAGTGTCAAAGTAAGTTTTGTGCGAAACGGTAACTCTTATCTTGGAGGCTCGTTTGCGCATCTTTCTGCGTTATCTCACAGTGGCTACGTTAGCCATTGGCTTCCTGGGTGTTACCTCAGTCACCAATGCCGCAACGGTAAGTTCCAGCATGTCCAAAGTAAAGAGCTTCTCAGCTGTTGGATCAGATAAAGCAGTTACTCTCAAGTGGGCAAAGTCCGCAAGCACATCTAAGTTCAAAATCACTGGTTACCAGATCACTGCCACCAAAGGTTCTTGGAAGTCAGTCAAGAAAGTTTCTGCTAGCGCAACTACATACAGATTCACTGGGCTAACCAATAACTCTGCATATCGTTTTGTAATCTCTTCATTTACTAGCAAGTACATTTCAGTCGGTATGGCCTTGGTTGCCACACCTAAAGCATCTAATAAAGAGAACGCAATTGAGTTTGGTCAGCCTAGCGACATGTATTTAGGTGATGCCGATCAAACTCTTTACGGCAATGCCCTAAGTAGTGTGCTTGTCTACACCTCCCTAACTCCAACCAAGTGCACAGTTTCAGGAGTCAAGGTGAAAGCACTTGCCTTAGGCGACTGTGTTCTTAGAGCAAGTTCACCTGCAGGTAATGGTTACTTAGCAGCAGTACCGATTGATCGTCTACTTTCTATTGGAACTCCAACCAATCCTGTTTCTAGAGTGCTGCTTTGGGCTGATGAATTCAATGGCGCAGCTGGAAGTGCACCTGATGCTACAAAGTGGACAGCAGACATAACTGATGGCTGTGCAGCTCCATACAACAACTGTGGCTGGGGTAATCAGGAGAGACAGTACTACTTAGCTTCCAAGAACACTCATGATGGTTCTTCGCAGGGAAACCTAAACATCTCGGCAACTAGACAAACAAATTCCACCAACTACAACTGTTACTTCGGTAAGTGTGAATGGTTGAGTGGAAAGATCACTACCTATAACAAGGTCGGTTTCACTTACGGATACCTAGAAGCAAGAATGAAGCTTTCGCCTGGTCAAGGTTCATGGCCAGCATTCTGGATGTTGGGAAACAACATTGCTACTGTCCCTTGGCCTGCTTGTGGCGAGCTCGACATTATGGAGTTCAAGGGAACCTATCCAACGGTTACCTATGGAACTGCCCACTATGCAAACAGTGGAGGTGGACACACCTATAAAGGCTCAACCAAAGATGTTGGAGTAGATCTTTCTCTTGACTATCACCGCTACGGAATGATGTGGAAGCCAGACGAAGTCTCCTTCTACTTCAATGACTCATTGGTTTATTCACTTCAGAAATCTGAAACTGGTCTAACACGATGGCCGTTTGGTCCTAATGCTCAAGGTGTGGACCCAAGCTTCTACGCAATCTTCAACTTAGCTATGGGTGGTCACTTCGGTGGCTCTATTGACCCAACACTAAATTCTTCATCTCTAAACGTTGACTGGGTGCGTTATTACTCAGTTGATGGACTCGGAAAAGTAAACCCTAGATAAACGCTTGTGAAAGCAAACAACAAAAGGAAAGGCAACAAATGAACAAGACAGTAAGAAGATCCCTAACAGGTGCTGCCACCGCGATTGCTTTGCTCTCCACAATTGCAATTCAACCAGCACACGCTTACGTTCCGCCAGTGCCAGGTACGAGCATCATGCGAATGACTGCACCGCTGCCAGGACCAACTAACAGCGTGAACCTCACCCCAGATGCTAAAGGCAAATGGGATGGAGCTTATGGCAAGGGCCTTAACGCTCGAGTTATGTACATGGATGTTAGAAGCAACGTCGTGCTTACTTTCAAGTACACAAACGCTGCTGGTCTTCCTTACACAAACAGAACTGTTTATCTGATTGTCAACAAGAAGTTCTCTTGTTCAAAGACCACTTTCTCAACTACCCAGCCAACAAACTACTCGGGTGGTAACAACCGACCTAGCCCAAACGCTATCGTTCGTGACTGGTGTGGAGATCAGCCACAAATGGGTGCTGGTGAAACAGCTATCCAGGCAACAACTGATGCTTTCGGTAAAGCAACATTCAACATGCAGAACTTCAGTATCACAGGGGAGATGTTCCCAGCAGCGTTGAACAAGCTAAACACCTATTCCAAGGGAATCCCTTGTGGTGATGACGTAATGTGTATGCAGACAACCATTGCTCCAAGCCTGTTCCCTCACCCAACTGAGGCTCAGGAAAGAGGAGAGGACAAGGACCTAATCTTCCTAGCCTTCGTAAACCCTAAGGTCACAGCAGCCGTTGCATCTCAAAAGGCAAAGGCTGGAACCTCAAAGACCCTGACTTTCAAGCTAACCAACCTAGCTAAGAAGCCTGTTTCTGGAACCACAGTAGTCTTCGAGTCATTCGGTGAAGGTGGCCAGCCTGAAGAGTACTCAGTTATCTCAAATGCTCAAGGCGTTGTAACTGTGAAGGTAAGTGCTCCTAAGGGCACAATTGGTCTTCAAGTAGTTAGAGCCAAGATCTTCGGGGCTCAGATAGGTACTGATTCCAAGATCTACTGGGGTAAGTAGTAAATAAACCTAAAGAAGGAGCCAGGTGAGCAATCACCTGGCTCTTTTCTTCTACCCGTTGCCTACTGCGTTATGTCATCGAGGCTAGGTAGGCTTTATTCATGACTCGACTCAGTGAATCAGGGGACATGCTTAAGTGCAACTTCTGTTCAAAAACCCAGAAGCAAGTGCTCAAGCTAATCGCAGGCCCTGGCGTATACATCTGTAATGAGTGTATTGATCTCTGTAACGAGATCATCGAAGAGGAAATGGGTAAAACCCCTAAACAGGTTCAAGATTTTGATCTACCTCGGCCAAAAGAAATCTTCGGATTCCTAAACGAGTACGTTGTTGGTCAAGACCAAGCAAAAAAGGCCCTTTCTGTCGCTGTCTACAACCACTACAAGAGAATTCGTGCCGTTGGAACATTAACCAACTCTGGCAAAGCCCACGACTCAATTGAAATTGCCAAATCAAACATTCTTATGATCGGTCCTACTGGTTGTGGCAAGACTTACCTCGCTCAGACTCTAGCTAAACGTCTAAACGTCCCATTCGCTGTAGCGGATGCAACTTCACTAACCGAAGCTGGTTATGTTGGTGAAGATGTTGAAAACATCCTTCTAAAACTTCTTCAGGCTGCTGATGGCGATGTAAAGCGTGCAGAGCACGGAATTATCTACATAGATGAAATCGATAAGATTTCACGTAAGTCTGATAACCCATCGATTACCCGCGATGTATCCGGCGAGGGCGTACAGCAAGCGTTGCTCAAGCTAATAGAAGGAACCATGGCATCTGTTCCACCTCAAGGTGGACGCAA
>JBEDBW010000077.1:0-3802 GCA_041177045.1 Actinomycetota bacterium
AAGATTGCTCGTGAGATCATCGACGGTCGCTACACCCTAATTGAAGGTCTAATGCCTCTAATGGTGCTGTTCCTTTTGGTTACCTCTGTTACTCCAGTGGCAGCAAACACCATCATCACTTTTGTGATGATTATTGCTCTAGTGGTTGTGAGCATCGAAGCAACTTTGATGCACAAACTCATTGGCAATCGAATCAAGGAAAAGCTTGGGGCAACTACAAAGATGCAAAAGGGTACCTGGTTCTACGTCTTCACTAGAGGTATGCAACCGCGTCCACTAAGAATTCCAAAACCGGCACCAAGACGCAAAAAGTAATAGTGCTGTAAGTACCTCCAAAAAGTAACCACAAGTTCACAAAGGAGTTAGCTGTGGCCGAAGAAAAAGTAATTCACTTACCTGAACTCATTCAACAGGTGGTGGCTTCCATAGAGGAACTCAAAGGCACATACGGATCGTTTCAGGTTCACGAGAGTGTTCGAAAGAGTCATAACGAGGCATCAGCTGTTCTCAGAGAGCTAACCGACCGCTTAGAAAACAACTTTCCGTACTTTCATCCAAACTATGCAGCTCAAATGCTTAAAGCTCCTCACCCCGTTGCAATTGCCGCATATCTGGCAACAATGATGCTCAATCCAAACAATCATTCAATTGATGCCTCACCTGCAACAACTGAAATGGAACGAGATGTTCTGAGGCAGATGGCGGCGATGTTTGAATACCCGGAAGATTTTCTTGGGCATCTAACTTGGAGCGGAACTACCGCAAATCTAGAGGCACTTTGGATTGCGCGCGAGTTACAGCCTTCCAAGAAGATTGCTCATTCCGCAGATGCTCATTACACGCATTCAAGAATGTCCGAGGTTTTAGGAACAACAAACGTTTCTATTCCAACTGAGGCCGATGGACGAATGTCACTTGATGCATTAGAGAAGCAATTGAAAACAGGTTCCATCGGCACTGTTGTTGCAACCCTCGGCACGACAGGGCTTGGCGCAGTTGATCCTCTTGCAGACATCATTACTCTTGCCCGTAAGTATGAGGCCCGTGTTCATGTGGACACAGCTTATGGAGGTTTCTTCAAACTAATTGCTGAAAACCACCTGACTCCAGAGACCGCTAGACACTTTGCAGCTATGAAGCATACTGATTCCATCGTCGTAGATCCGCATAAGCATGGTTTGCAACCTTACGGAAGTGGCGCTGTATTCTTCAAAGACATATCAATTGGAAAGTTCTACAAGCACGACTCCCCTTACACATACTTCATTTCTGATGATTTGCATTTTGGTGAAATTCAACTTGAATGTTCAAGAGCAGGCGCTTCTGCAGCTGCAATCTGGGCAACCTTAAAGCTATTTCCACTAACGGAGCAAGGATTGGGGTCTGTGCTGCTCGCAACTAGAAACGCGGCAGTGGCTTGGTATGAAAGGTTGAAGACTTCAGAAGTACTCTTGCCTTTCCAAGAGCCTGAACTTGATATCATCACATACCTGCCTAGATCAAACACTATGTCTGAATTAGATGAGGTTTCCCATCAGATTCTTCTCCAGGCAAGTCAAGGCCCCAGAGAAGACCAGGTCCATGTCGCGACATATTTGGTCCAGGCGGATCAACTGAAGCAACGTGGCATTGAGATGACTAATGATTTGAGTGCTGCAAGAATTTTAAGAAGCGTACTTATGAAGCCTGAGCACGAAGCCCAAGTTCCAAATTTGCATTCAAATATTGAAGATCTTGCTAGACGTTTATTGAGTTAGCATCCACGTATCAACTAATTAGGAGAGAAATGAAACATCGTTATCTAGGCAATAGTGGTTTCAAGGTAAGCGAATTGGTTTACGGAAACTGGCTAACACACGCCACTCAAATTGAAAATGATGCTGCTTACGCAACAGTAAAAGCAGCTATCGAAGGTGGAATCACTTCTTTCGACACAGCAGACGTTTATGCTAACCAGGCCGCTGAAACGGTTCTTGGAGATGCGCTAAAAGGTCACCGCCGAGAAGGTCTAGAAGTATTCACCAAGGTGTACTGGCCTGTAGCAGAACGTATGCCGAATGACACAGGACTCTCCCGCAAACACATCATGGAATCAATCAACGGTTCCCTAAAGCGTTTGCAAATGGATTACGTAGATCTTTACCAGGCACACAGATACGACGTTGAGACTCCCCTAGAAGAAACTATGCAAGCATTTGCTGACATTGTTCGTCAAGGTAAGGCTCTATACATTGGTGTTTCAGAATGGAACGCCGAGCAGATTCGTGCGGGACACAAACTAGCTACCCAAATGGGTTTCCAACTTATTTCAAGCCAGCCTCAGTACTCAATGCTGTGGCGAGTGATTGAAGCTGAAGTAATCCCAACCTGTGAAGAACTAGGTGTTAGCCAGATCGTTTGGTCACCAATGGCTCAAGGTGTTCTCACTGGAAAATATCTTCCAGGTCAGCCGGTTCCTGCAGGTTCAAGAGCATCAAATGAGAAAGTAAACAGTTTCATTCAAAAACTTCTTACTGATGATGTTCTAACGCGAGTGCAGCAGCTAAAGCCTCTTGCTGATGAGCTTGGTCTAACGATGGCTCAGTTTGCTCTTGCCTGGGTGCTACAAAACAAGAACGTTTCAAGTGCGATTGTTGGAGCAACAACTCCTGAGCAGATCACCAGCAACCTAGGTGCTGTGGGAGTTGAAATTCCGAAGGAAATCATGGACAAAGTAACAGAGCTTATGGCTCCGATTGCTGTGACTGACCCTCGCGAAACTAAGGCTCCTGAAACTCGCCTAGTCTAGTTTTTGTTGACTGCCCTTGCCCACAGTGGGCCAAGGTAAACAAAACCGGTGTAACCCTGAACCAGATTCGCTCCTGCATTTAATCTCTGCAACATCTGCTCATGTGTTTCAACCCCACCAACTGAAATGATGATTTGGCCTGAGTTGAGATTCTTACGTAGAACTTTCAGAACTTCGATAGATCTTTCATTCAAAGGTGGGCCAGACAATCCTCCAGCACCCATCGCGGTAACTTCAGCATCTGAAGTTTTCAGTTTCTCTCTAGAAATTGTTGTGTTGGTTCCAATAACTCCAGCCAAGTTAAGTTCCTTGGCGAGATTGGCAACTTCAACAATGTCCTCGTCGGCTAAATCTGGGGCAATTTTCACCAAGACAGGCTTGCCCATAGACTTTGCAATCACAGCTTCAAGGATTGGACGAAGTGAACTAACTTCTTGAAGAGATCTAAGGCCTGGAGTATTCGGCGAAGACACATTCACTGCAATGTAGTCAGCGTATGGTGCTAGAAGTGTTGCGCTTTTTTCATAATCTGCAACTGCGTCCTTGACATCAACAACTCTGCTCTTGCCAATGTTGATTCCAATGATTGGAAGTTTTTGATTCGAGGCTCTAAGTTTCTTAAGTCGGTTTGAAACAACTTCTGCACCGTCATTGTTGAATCCCATGCGATTGATAAGTGCACGATCTTTTTTCAATCTAAATAGCCTTGGAGTTTCATTTCCTGACTGAGCAATTGCTGTTACCGTTCCAATTTCAACGTGAGAAAAACCAATCTCCCCTAACGCTCTGATTGCGATTGCGTTTTTGTCGAAACCCGCCGCCAGTCCAAACGGTCCCTCAAAGCTCAGACCTATAGCTTCTACTTTTGAAGATTTAATCTTTGGCAACAACTTGGTTAGTCGAAGAGTCGACGCTGCTCTAATGGCAAACATCCCTAGATGATGAGCGGTTTCAGGATCTAGCTTTGATAGAAGTAAGCGAAAGAGCGTTGGGTAAATCATTCTCTTAGGTTAC
>JBEDBW010000078.1:0-7369 GCA_041177045.1 Actinomycetota bacterium
GACAAAGCAGAAGCAAAACAAACTCAAGAAGCCGGGGAAACTAGCCCGCTACTTGGCATACCTGTCCCTAGTCGTTCTAATCTCAGGCGACTCACTTTTCGGCGAAGACTACATAAACACAAATCCGGTTTGGATCCTATGGTTACTCGCTGCCCTCACAACAGTCGCAGGGTCTGCTTACTTCCTTTTCAAGTCTGACTGGAAGAGAGTTGTAAGGCAGATGCCGATTGAACTAACACTTCTTCTGGTTCTAATGATTGCAAGCTCAACATGGTCCGTATATCCAGTTCAGACTGTCAGTGGCTTTACCCTGCAAATTGGAATCACCATAGTTGCATTGTTCTTTGCAGTGACATTCACCTGGAGACAGATTTTAGTTATCTTTGCCAACACAATCCGAGGCATTGTGTTTGGCATGCTGACCCTTGGTTTCTTGAGTTGGATATTTCCAGCAGCCAAGTCTGCGTTTGCTCAAAGCGACATTGTTTTCGATGCCGGCATAGTCAAGTTAATGCTTGGCAATCCCAACTTAGTTAGCAACAACTATGTTGCAGCTTGGGCATTGATCGGTGTGATCACATTTGCCATTGAAGCTGCAATCAAGAAGAAGACTCGCGTATTGAGTCTTGTGAGCCTGGTTGCATCATTCACTTTGATTTTTGTTTCTAAGTCAGCAGGAATGATCTTTGCTTCCGTTGCTGTATTACTTGCAGCCATCGTCTCCCTAGCTGCTGAAGGTAAAGATAAAGCAACACGTCATCGTTACTACCGAATTGCATGGTCGTTAGCTGGAGTTGGTGTCTTCTTGGTTTTGGCATTCAGAAGACAAGTGTTTGAATTCCTCGGTAAATCTCCAGACATGACTCACCGCATCGATATCTGGAGAGACGTGGCTTTCCTCATTGAGCAGAATCCTCTAGAGGGTTGGGGCTTTACTGGAGTTTGGGTTCCTGGGGTGGCTCCTTTTGAAGGCCTTGTTGTAATCAATGGAGAAAATTACTACCAGGCACACAACGCCTACCTTGACATGTGGCTCCAGCTTGGTGCTGTTGGTTTGATCCTCTTTATCATTTTGCTCACCAGACTCTTTGTAAAGACTTGGCGTCTAGGGGTTCACCACAGCAACGCCTTGTATCTCTGGCCGCTGCTACTTCTTGTAACTCAACTGGTTAGAGGTATCACTGAGTCGAGGCTTCTTATCCAATCAGCCATGATGATGCTGATCTTGTTTGCTGTAAAGGCTTATGACCCAGAAGAACTATTGGAAGAGAACTTCAAAAAGCCCAAGCGTAAACAATTAGAACAAATAAGCAAGCGGCCAATCACACGTCTAATTAGGCGCTAGGCAGCTTCAATACCTGACCGACTGAGATCCGGTTTGAATCAGTCAGCTTGTTCAAAGTCATTAGCTTGGCAACAGTTGTCTTGAACTTAGCGGCAATAGAGGAGAGAGAATCTCCTGCTTTTATTGTGTAGGTCTTTGGTGCCACTACTTCAGGTGCAGGTGCAACAACAGTCTTCACGGTCATCTGTGCACCGATTGGAAGATTCTTTACGAAGCTGTCATCAACCCAAATCAATGGAACATCAGTTTTGTTGTCCAGCTTGTATTGAGCAAGGCTCTTGAATGGAAGCCTCTTGCCCTTAACTATCTTGTAGGCCTTCTTGATGGTCTTCTTAGAGATCGGATCAACATATTGGTGTCCGATGTATCTTCCAAACTTCTTGTCTGACACTGTTAGCAGAGCACAGGTGGAAGCACTGAGCTTCGTGGATACTCCTGGAAGTTCTTTCGCGTCTGCTATCTCTGTTTCATGCAAGACGGAGTTAGCGGCAACATAAATCTGACCATCACAAGAAACCTTATAAGGACCTAAAGTGGCACTACTTGGGTAACCAAGCAGTTGGATTGTAGTTAGAGATCTAGGCGCTGCAAGCTTTAGCTTCATTGACTTATCGTCAAGGGTAATCATGCTGCCTGGAGTATCAATTATTCCCTTTACTCCAGTCTTCTCATTCTTCACAACCAGTCCAACTGGTAAGACCATCACACTCTTCGGAATAAAACTCATACCTGAGATGCTCACAGGAATGATGTCGATTGTTGAAAGGAGAGGTTGTAATGCCTCTCGGTCAGCCTCATTGAAGGTTGCTCTAATCACACCGTCTTTCAAGAGAAAAACAGTCATCTGAGTATCTGCTTTTATGAAATGTGAATCAGTAATAACAGATTCGGTGGTTGGGAATTTCGACGCCAACGCGTCTGGAACTGGTACTGCTGAACTAGTCCAACTAGAGGAATTGTCGATAAGAGTCTTGCCTCGCTTGGTAAGCATCCAGTACTTATTCTGATCATCGACAATCAAACTCTTTAGTGGTTTAGCCGCAGGCAATTGGCTAAGTCCGTTTGTACTTAGCTTTCCAGTACTAGCTCTAAACAACTTCGTGAAGTCGATATCTTTTCTAGTACCAGGGTCAATTTCATACATCTGACCACCGGTGAGAATGACATCTGCTCCAAGGTCCTTATTGGCAAAGAGACTGCCGTCCATCGCTATTGGATTACCCCAAGGCATGTAGTTGAAGTCTTGCAAACTTAGAGGTGATGGAGCGGTTGCAGGTATAGCTTCAGCAGTTAGGGATGCATCATCTAGAACTTCACGCTTTTTACCAGACTGTAGATAAACCTTTGTCCCATCTGGGCTAGTAATCATCGAGGAGATACCGAGTGCAGCTGCTGAGAGCCTAGTTGTAGCTAGAGCATCCAGCTCGGCGGTCTTTAGTGCTTTTGCTCCTGTGCAGCTAAAGCCAAGCAGGCTGATCTTGGCGCAGTCAACTGGATACTTCCTAGTTGAGCTAGTTAGGAAGAATGAAGTGGTTGCAGGTGCAACAGGAATGTTCTTGACTACTCCTGTGATGTCAGATCTGAATGGACCTGTAGGAAGTGCATCAAGTTGCACCTGAGTTAACGTCACTGCCTTGGTGCAATCCAAACCAAGGTTGGTTGCCTGATCACAGGAGGCAATCAAATACTTCTTACCATCGCTAATGAAGTAATAGGTACTCACATTGTTCACTGGAGCTGTCTTGATGATGCGCGTCATCGGTATTCCTGTTTTGAACGAATCTAAATACTCTTTAGAGATTTCACCCAGAGGGCCAAGTGGAGCAAGCTCACTAACTAGATCTGGGTCAGAAAGTGGGTACTTGATGTCATTAGATATAAAGTAAGGGTCACTTGTTGAGCTCTTCAACAAGAAACCTCCACCGATAGGGCTTCCAAACCAATCCCAATAAAAACGCCAAAAGTTTCTATTTCCATAAGAAGAACAGTTATCCCCTGTGCCACGTAGATTACCGAGGGATGCTTTGTTAGGAACAAAAGGTGTGTAGTAGTAAAGGTTTGCAGTTGCTTGGTTCTTTAGCGTGAAAGTTTGTTTGCCACAATTTCTTGATGCAGTCGGGTGGTAAGAAATAGAAACTTGTCTGCCAGGACGTAGGTAGGTAAAAGACCCATTTGGATCTCCATACCACTGGTACTGCCCTGCTGCCTTGTAAAGCTGATTGAAAAGACCTGTCCAAACTTTTCCACAAATACCAGGGTCGCTATCTGGGCATCCATATCCCATTGCTGCTCTGTACATATATGGTGGGTTAATCCCACAAGCTCTAGAGATGTTGTAAATAATCTGAGCTGCAGAAATGTTTTTCTGTGGAGCCATATAGTTACATTTGCCAACTTCAGCAATTTTCTCTGGAGTATCTGTTTTGTAGTTCTTCAAGCAGGGCATACCAGTTGAGCTAGAACCACAGACAGGAACCTGAGACTCTAGAAAGCGTTGAATATCGGCAGCGGTCATTGTGCCGAAATCAAAGAACACACTGTCGCTAATAATTAGCCCTGGATCAAAGTTCTTTCCATCTAGGGCAACAGCTGGTGTTATAGCGGTTAGGCCAAAAGAAGTAAGCAGTGCTACCAGCACTGCTACTCCTGCTTTGGCTAACCGACTGTAAATCACGGGATAACTACCGACATATCCAGCGTTGTTTGACCTGCGTGAAGAGTTGATTCATATTTGACGGAAACCACTCCTGGACCTTTAGGCAAATCACCTAGAGGAAATTCCATAGTTCTACACTGCGTGTTTGCAGCATTTGACTCAGCTCCAACTGATACTGAGGTGCTCTTGCTACCAGACGTGAAAGTAGCTGTACAGGTTCCACCGTCTTCGCTGAAGTTAGTGATTTGAGCAACAACTAGTAAAACTCCACCTTGCTCATCTGCGTAGGCATCAAGGATCTCAACTGTTGCTGGCTCCTTGGTTGGTTCAGGAGTCTCAGTTTCTGTGGGAGTAACAGTAGGAGTTGGGGTCTCGGTATCGGTAGCTGTTGGCTTTGGGCTGTCCGTTGGTTTACCTATGTTTGGGTAAAGCAGAGAGCATCCGGACACGGTGACTGCCAAAATTACTGCAAGAACTGCAATTCTTAGGTTTTTCATGAATCCAGACTAACTTTTATGGCTGGGAAATCTCTTGTGCGAAACTGGGAGAAACCTATTTATACTTCTTTATTTTTTGTTGAATTAGTTGCCTCATTAGACGAAAGTCTGGATTATTAGCCGCAATTATCGGGCTAGTTAGTTGAAGGCTCTTGAGTCCTGAAGATCTTGCTTTTAGTGCAAGATCAATCAATGTAGGAACACTGCTGCCAGGAATGTCTGTCTTGATTAGCTTGGCCCCAGCTCCAGAAACAGCATTTAGTTTAAAAAGAAGTGTTTGCAAATCAATTTTCTTCAGAACTAGGTTCTGTATTTCACGCTGACGCTTCATGCGGTCATAGTCATTGGTGTTGTGCCTAGATCTTGCATACCAAAGTGCTGTGCGACCATCCATATGCTGTTTGCCTTTTTCAATCCAGCCCAAAGCATCAGGACAGATTGATTCATGCTCGTTATCCGCTGGATAACAGTCCTGTTGCCCACCAATAGGTAAAGCTTTCTTTACATTCACAGTTATTCCACCCAGAGCATCAATCAGCTCAACAAACGAATCCATATTGATAAGCACATAAGCATCGATCTCAAGACCGGTGACCCACTCGACAGCTGATCTAGTTGCTTCAATTCCTGCTGTTGAATTCTTCTTTGATATTCCTGGATAAAGATCTTTATGGTTATCCATGGCGACTTTATAGATGGAACTCAAAAAACATTCGCCTTCGCAATTGTTATTGAAGCCATATGGATAGACACTTCTAATCGGTGTGCCCTCTTTGAATTGAATTCTCTGCAGGTTTCTAGGCAAACCAATATTTACTGCCATGCCAGTATCAGCACTCACGCTCAATACTGAGATGCTGTCAGGACGAAGACCCATACGGTTTGAACCTGAATCTCCACCGAGAACGAGGATGTTGTATCTACCCTTACTTGGTTCAAAGGCGTCTGGATTCTTAAAGGCAGTTGAGGTGAAATTAGATGCAGCTAAAGCTGTTGAACCAATCGTGCCTGCAATGTATCCATTTAGGGTTCCAGTAAGAAGAACTAAAACCACAAGAATCGATTTGAACCTTGAGGTGATTCTGTGCACATGCATCAGTCTCAAAGCATCCAATGTTGAAACAACAATCAAAACTGCGTAAATTACAAAACCGATTCCAATAGGGGTGGCCAAAACAGGTGAAGTAAGAAGAGTGAACAAAGCCACTTTAGAAACTAAAGCAAATAGAAGTGAAAGAGCTAAGAAAGACCAGAAACCAAAAGTAAACAGGATTCCTATTCGACCAAGTCTTTTGTTCCCCGCTACCACCTGAACTGATCCTGGGACAAACAGGTTTAGGGCAATAATCCAACGAGCTCGCTTTACTAACTGTCTGGAGTCAGCTCTATCTACGTTGCGAAAGGGAGTATTCGGTTCGCGAGAGTTTGTTCTTGAACTCATATCTTTGATTTGAGGTTCTTATTCTTTGTTGCTACCTGTGCGGCTAGGTCTACGCTGAATGCTTCTAGTGCTGTTGCAACTTTTTGATCAAATGCTCCAATAATGCGAGCAGCTAGAATTCCAGCATTTCTAGCCCCATCAATAGAAACAGTTGCAACTGGAATACCCGCTGGCATCTGCACTATTGAAAGCAGTGAATCCATTCCATCAAGACTCTTTAGTTTCACAGGCACACCAACCACTGGAAGTGTTGTTACAGAAGCGATCATGCCTGGCAGATGTGCTGCACCACCAGCTCCAGCGATGATTACCTTGATTCCACGTCCAGCTGCAGCCTTACCCCACTCCATCATTAGATCAGGGGTTCTGTGTGCTGAGAGCACTTCAACTTCGTACTCAATACCAAATTCTTTGAGGGCTTGAGCTGCATCACTCATCACTGCCCAGTCGCTATCGGAACCCATTACAACACCAACCAGTGCTTGAGCCATGGGTTTCTCCTAAGTAGATGCTGCCTGAAGGCAGATAAGTGCTTCTCTATGATTTTAGATTCGCATCCATCAAAATCTGGTTAGGCTTGCAGCCCTTTCCACACCCTGGACGCTATTTCTCTAGCATCAGCCAAGGATTCATTTGAAAGGGCAGTGATGTGTCCCATCTTTCTTCCTGCTCTAGGAGCTTTGCCATAGACGTGGACATGAGCTCCATCAACCTCACGATCTACTAGCCCAAAGTCATTTGTTTCATTTTGTCCAAGTAGATTGAGCATCACGGCGAAAGGCTTTGTGGGAGTGGTGTCTCCCAAAGGCATATCCAAGACAGCTCTTACATGTTGTTCAAATTGGCTGGTAGCAGATCCTTCGATGCTGAAGTGCCCTGAGTTATGTGGTCGCATTGCAAGTTCATTTACCAATAGCATCCCATCTTCAGTTTCAAATAGTTCTACTGCAAGCACTCCCGTTACATCCAAACCAACGGCAATGGTCTTGGCTATTTGAGAAGCAAGTTCATAGTTGGCATTCGGAGCAGGCGAATTCACTTCAGCACAAACACCATCTTTTTGAATAGTTTCAACTAGGTTCCAACTCGACCAACTACCTGATCTGTTCCTGGCTGAAAGTTGAGCCAGTTCTCTCTTGAAGTTAACTTTCTCTTCAACAAGTAGTGGTTGATTCTTTGAAAGCCAATCAGTGGCATCAGAACTTGATCTGACTACCTTCACGCCTTTGCCGTCATAACCACCGGTGGGAGTCTTCAGTATTGCAACGCCACCATGGGTTTGAATAAAGTCGTCTAGTTCAGATGCGCTAGTTACCTTTGCCCAAGCAGGGCATGGAACACCAAGCTCAGTAAGTTTTGCTCTCATGTCTAATTTGTTTTGTGCAAAACGTAATGCCTTTGAAGAAGGTTCGACTACAACCCCTTCGGAC
>JBEDBW010000079.1:0-3722 GCA_041177045.1 Actinomycetota bacterium
CAACAGTATTAGCTGAAGAGGAAGCATTCCTCAGAACGCTGACCTCAGGAACTCAGGTTCTAGAAACTGCCATCGCAACAGCAAAGGCAGCAGGTCAGATCTCACTTTCTGGTGAGACCAGCTTCCTTCTTCATGACACTTACGGATTCCCGATTGATCTCACTGTTGAGATTGCCGAAGAGAACGATCTAACTGTTGACCGCGATGACTTCACCGCTCTCATGAGTGAACAGAAGAACAGGGCTAAAGCTGATGCCAAGATGAAGAAGGCTGGCAACACAGACCTGTCTGTTTATGGCGATTTCAGGATGCAAGGTGTTACTAAGTTCACCGGTTACGAAGAACTTGTTTCAAACGGAAAAGTACTTGGAATCATTAGTGATGGTCAGCAAGTAACAAAAGCCAGCGCTGGTGAAATAGTTGAAGTAATTCTTGATGAGACTTCCTTCTACGCAGAATCTGGTGGTCAGATTGCAGATGCTGGAACTATCTATGGAGATGGTTTCTCTCTTGAAGTAATAGATGTTCAGAAGCCAGTCAAAGGTCTCGTGTCTCACAAGGCAATCGTCAGAACTGGTGAATTGGGAGTAGGTCTAGTAGCGACCACTGCTGTTGATTCTGACTGGAGAGTTGGCGCTGCACAAGCTCACTCAGCGACTCACGTTGTGCACGCTGCACTTAGACAAGCTCTAGGTCCAACCGCTCTTCAATCAGGTTCATACAACAAACCTGGCTACATGCGTCTCGACTTTTCTTGGAACCAAGCATTAAGTGCAGAAACGAAATCTGAAATCGAAGAGATCGCTAACCTCGCTATCAGATCAGACCTAGCAGTTTCTGCTCAATACATGTCACTTCCTGAAGCCAGAGAATGGGGAGCTGTGGCTCTCTTTGGTGAAACTTATGATGAGAGCGTAAGAGTTGTTCAAATTGGCGGACCTTGGTCTAGAGAACTTTGTGGTGGTACACACGTTTCTAGAAGTGCGCAGATCGGTCTTGTTTCAATCACTAACGAGTCTTCTGTTGGTTCAGGTTCTAGAAGATTAGAAGCGCTAGTTGGTTTGGAAGCACTTCATTCTCTAACTCAAGAAAGAGTTCTGCTTCACAAGATTGCTGAGCAACTCAAGAGCACGCCCGCATCTGCTAGTGAAAAACTTGAAGCACTACTACTTGAAGTGAAGGATATGCAGCGTCAGTTGTCCGCTGTTCAGAGCCAAAAACTTTCAGGACTAGTTCCAGAGCTACTTAAGTCAGTAACTTCAGCTGGCAAGTACAAAGTATTAGCCAGAGAAATTGAAAACGTAACTTCAAGCGACGCACTAAGAGACCTAACAGTGAAGCTTCGCGATGAACTCTCAAGCGAACCTGGGGTTGTTGCGCTAGCAGCGGTTGTCGACGGCAAGCCGGTAGTGATCGTTGCTGCAAACAAGGATGCTCAAGATCTAGGTGCCAAGGCAGGAGATCTTGTTCGCCTTGCCTCACAGATTCTCGGTGGTGGCGGTGGCGGCAAGGCTGACATGGCTCAAGGTGGCGGATCTGACGCCAGCAAGATTGCCGATGCTCTTCAAGCCATAACTGAGAGTCTTCGCTAATTGCTTCGTACTGGACGACGTCTAGCTGTTGATGTTGGGCAGGCAAGAATAGGTCTTGCCATCACAGACGTTCATGCCATTCTGGCGAGCCCACTTACCACAGTTCTAAGGCTTGAGAGCCTTGATGATTCAGTGGAAGCAGTGCACAAAGCCGCTTTAGAAGCAGGGGACATACTCGAGATTTATGTTGGGGTTCCAATAAACCTGCAGGGTAAATCCACGCTATCTACCGAAGATTCAATTGAATTCGCCGAAGCTCTTCAAAAACTCACTGGTTCCTTCGTTCGTCTGATTGATGAACGTTTAACAACCTCTATGGCAAATAGTCAACTCAAGCAGATTGGCAAGAGTCAGAAGGATGCACGCTCAACTATTGATCAAATGGCTGCCGTGGCAATCTTAGAGTTTGCCCTTAGTGTTGAAAAGAACACAGGATTAGCCCCAGGATTAATTATTCAAGAGTGGAAGGAACGTAATGAGTAATCAAGTATTTGAATCTCGTCGTAGCCTTCGACCAAAGAGGAGATTCCCTAAACGCTTGTTGGCAATCTTGTTAGGTGTCTCTCTAGTACTCGGTGTATCGGCCTATGTCAACCGTGTTGCCGTTCGTGGATTCATTGAAGGCATCACAGGGGCTGAGTACAGCGGTTCTGGTGAAGAGAAGGTAAGTGTTGTCATCAAGCGCGGGGATGTTGGTGAAGATGTTGCTAAAGCATTAGTTGATGCTGGTGTGACTAAGAGCTTTGACATCACTCTTCGAACTATCTACTCGCTGAATCCAACATTCTTTCCCGGCACTTATCTAGTTCCAGCGAAGATTTCCTCAGCTTCCGCAATTTCATATCTTGTTGATCCGAGTAACGCAATTTCAAATCGAGTAACCATAAGAGAAGGATTGCGTCTCATTTCAGTATTCAAACTGCTATCAGAAACGACGAAGATACCGGTTTCTGAATTTGAAAGCGAAGCTAAGAATTATTCAGATTTCGGCATTCCAAGCAAAGCTCCATCTCTGGAAGGATATCTTTTTCCAGCAACCTACAACTTCGATCCTTCCTACACTGCTCGAGAAATACTCAGCGTAATGGTAACTAGAACTAAGGAACAACTGCGCGAAGATGGTGTGGCTGAGAAGGACTGGCACCGTGTCCTAACATTGGCTTCTGTTATTCAACGCGAAGCAAGGTTTGAGCAAGACTTCTACAAAGTTTCGAGAGTGTTCACAAATCGTCTTGCGGTGAACATGCCTTTGCAGTCTGACGCTACTGTCTCTTACGGCGTTGGTGGTAACACCTTCCAGACTTCTGCTGCGGATAGAGCTGATCCAAACCCATACAACACCTACAAGTACCCTGGCCTTCCAATTGGTCCAATTTCTGGTGTTGGTGCTCTAGCTATAGACGCTGCGTTGAACCCAGTAGATGGTCCTTGGCTTTACTTCGTGTCAGTCAACTTGGAAACGGGTGAAACTGTATTCAGTGAGACCTATGCTCAACATCAAGCAGCAGTTGAAGTATGGCGTAAGTGGCTAATAGAGAATCCGGACTGGAATGACTAGTAAACACTTCGCAGTTGTAGGCAATCCAATCGACCACAGCCTGAGTCCAAACATTCATAGCGCTGCCTATGAATTCTTAGGGCTTGATTGGGACTACTCAAAATTCCAAGTGCCTGAAGGATCTCTAAGAGAATTCTTAGGAGCTGATGGCAGCCATCTTTCTGGAATCAGTGTGACCATGCCTCTAAAGTTAGAAGCCGCTGCATTAGCTTCGAGCGGTGATGAGATTGTTAGTGAGCTTGAGATAGCTAACACCTTGCTCAGAAAAGACAATGAGTTCATTGCTTTTAACACTGATGTCTTCGGAATCGAGATGGCTTTAGCTCAATGTTGGGGATCAAACATCGAACGTGTTGCGATTCTAGGCTCAGGAGCAACAGCACAGTCTGCTCTCTATGCAGTTAGCAGAAGAGCAGCAAATGCGAAGGTGTTGGTCTATGCACGAGATCTTTCTAGAACTCAATCAATTCAGGGTTTGGGTACCAAATTAGGTATTGCTATCGAAGTTAGACCTTTAGAGACTTACTCAGATGGGCAGGATCTAACCATCAGCACGATTCCCGCCACTGCAT
>JBEDBW010000080.1:0-3661 GCA_041177045.1 Actinomycetota bacterium
TTGGGACGTCTTTGAAGACATTTGGGTAGTTATCTAACCAGGTGAAGTTTGTGAATGGCCATGAAATTACAAAGGCACGTCCAACAACATAGTTCTTTGAAACAAAACCTTTACCAGGAGTGTCAGCGTGATATCTAGAGTCCTCACTGTTACCTCTGTTGTCCCCCATTACCCAGAAAGAATCCTTAGGTACTGTCACATCAAATTCTGTGTTGGAAGGATTTGAATCTTTAGCTAAGTAAGGCTCGATGATTGCTTTTCCGTTGATGGTGATTCGGTTGTCAACATCACAGCAAACAACTCGGTCCCCACCTTTACCAATCACTCTCTTTACAAGGTGTTGGTTGTTATCAGGAGTTGTTAGTCCAGCTACAGAAAGTAGGAAGTCACCGACTTGAACAAGTGGGTTGGTAATTGGTTTCTTTTCAATAGTGCCGAGCCAGCCACCTGGATCTTTGAAGACAACTACATCTCCTCGTTCCAAAGGAATAATGTCTGGAACAAGTTGGTTAACCATGATTCGATCGTTGATCTGCAAAGTATCAAACATCGAACCCGATGGAATATAGAAAGTTCTAATCAGGAATGTCTTGATAAGAAAAGAGATTGCTAAAGCCGAGACAAGGATTACTAATGTGTCAATTACAAAGGCAAGCAGAACATGCTTGGACTTTATCTTTCGCAGCTTTTCTCGAGAAGCTTTGAAAGGGCCTTTGATTGGCTTTTCAACTTTTTCTTTTTTAGCCATGATGGAAGGTTATTGCCCTTGCCTGTGAACTATCTAAGAACTAGTTAGCTGAAGTTGCGTTGTCGCGCTTCTCGCGGATCTTCGCCTTCTTACCACGCAGGTCGCGTAGGTAGTAAAGCTTCGCACGGCGAACAGCACCACGAGAGACAAGTTCAATCTTGTCGATAACTGGGGAGTGAATTGGGAAAGTTCTTTCAACACCAACCTGGAAAGTTACCTTACGAACTGTGAATGTCTCGCGGACACCTGAACCTGAACGACGGATAACAACACCCTGAAAAACCTGCACACGGCTACGGTTACCTTCAATGATGTTTACGTGGACCTTTACGTTGTCTCCTACGCGGAAGGCTGGGACATCGGTCTTTAGGTTTGGTAGATCTACTGAATCTAGAATTTGCATTTTTCTGCCTTCTGTTCTTGCCTGCAGGTCAATAACGGGTATTTGTTAGTTTCTTGGGTTTTGCTTGTTCCCTAATCTCCCCTGCGGCAGAGCTTTATTTAGGCAACCTGTACATCTTGCCACAAAAAGCAGGGCTAAGCAACGCTAGCCCTCTAGGAGATCAGGTCTTACGGCCTTAGTTCTCTCCAAAGACTGCTCTTTACGCCATTTGGCTATCTCAGCGTGATTACCACCTCTGAGTACCTCAGGGACATCCAGTCCTCGCCAAGAGGCTGGTTTTGTATAACTTGGGTATTCCAGGAGACCATCTGAGTGAGATTCCTCGGTCAGGCTCTCGGCATTACCGATAACCCCGGGAATGAGACGAGCAATAGCCTCAATCATGGCTAGAGCTGCTACTTCCCCACCATTTAGGACATAGTCGCCAAGGCTAACAAGCCTTACCTCGGCCTTGTCTTTAGCCCAATCAAAGACTCTCTGATCAATACCCTCATAACGACCACAGGCAAACACAATGTGTTCTTTAGCTGAAAGTTCTTGAGCGGTAGCTTGTTTGAACAGTTCTCCTGCAGGAGAAGGAACAATCAACACAGTTGAACCATCAGGGTTTAGTAATTCATCTAGAGCTTCACCCCAAGGTTCAGGCTTCATGAGCATGCCCGCTCCACCGCCATAAGGGCTATCGTCAACAGTCTTGTGCTTGTCGTGGGTGTAATCACGAAGATCTACAGCCTTGAAATCAATTACCTTGTTCTCCTGAGCCTTACCCAAAAGAGAGATATCTAGTGCTGAGAAATACTCAGGAAAGATTGTTACAGCCTGAATCTTCATTACTCAGATTCAATCTCTTCAAAGAGGCCATTAGGTGGGGTTACAGTAACTGTCTTCGCAGCAATGTCTACTGAAGGAACAATGGCCTTCACGAAAGGAACCATGACTTCACGCTCATCTTTGGTTAGGACAATCAACATGTCTTGGGCTGGGAAGTGTTCTACTCGAACAACAGATCCAACCTCAACACCATCACGAAGAACACTTAGTCCGACTAACTGTTGGTCATACCAAGCATCAGGTTCGGTTGGTAGTTCTTCAAGGTTTTGGTCAACCAAAAGAATGGCTTTGATTAGAGTTTCGGCTGCTTCTCTAGTTTCAATTCCCTCTAGGAATAAAACTGGCATGGCGTTATACATACGCATTTCTTTGACGGTAATTGACTTACCGTGCCAAGGAGATGTTTCTGGAACTTGAAGTTCGAAAGTAGCACCTGGAACAAAACGTTCGTTAGGGGTGTCGGTGTATAGCTCTAGCTTGATAGCACCTTTTAGGCCGTGGGCCTTTAATAACCGACCGACCCGAAGGGTGGTCTGCTTAGAAATTGTTATCTACTACGTCTACGCGCACCTTCTTGCCATCGGCAAGAGCGTTAATGATGGTGCGGAGGGCTTTGGCGGTGCGTCCGTTGCGTCCGATCACTCGGCCAAGGTCGTCAGGGTGAACGTGAATCTCTAACAAATCTCCACGATTAGTTGAGCGTTCAGTGACGTTGACATCCTCAGGATGATCAACAATACCTTTGACCAAGTGTTCGAGCGCAGCGGATAACACTTTATTAAGCCTCTTTGGTTTCTTCAGCTTCAGCAGGTGAACCCTCTGAAACTTCTTCAGCTGCAGCAACTTCTGCTGCTGCCTCTTCTACAACTTCAGCTACAACTTCAGCTGCTTCTGCTGCTACTTCAACAGCAGCAACTTCTGCAACTACTTCAGCTGCTGCTTCTACAACGTCTTCTAGGTTGCCTTCAGCTACTGCTGCATCAACAACTGCATCGACTACGTCTTCTGCAACCTTGTCAGCCTGCTTCTTAACAACGATTTCTTCACGAGGCTTTAGAACTGGCTTCTTCTTTGTGTCAGCTTCGAAAACTGCCTTAGGAATCTGAGGTAGGACCGTGTTCTTTGCAGATGCGTCACCCTTCGACTTCTGGTAGTCACCGGTTAGCTTGAGAAGAGCAAGTACCTGCTCGGTTGGTTGTGCACCAACACCTAGCCAGTACAGAGCACGCTCTGAGTTAACTTCAATGATTGATGGGTGGTTAGTTGGTACGTAACGACCGATCTCTTCGATAACGCGACCATCACGTGCTTTACGTGAATCTGCTACGACGATACGGTAGTGAGGCGTCTTCAGTTTTCCGAGACGCTTTAGGCGGATTTTTACAGCCACAATGCTCCTGTTTATGAATTGGGGCGAACAATCAACCGTGAGCGTGGGGGCACACTCGGTAGAAAAGCTCTAATGGGTTGCCCATTCAGCTTGGTTAGAGGGTCAAGCTGCAGGCAACCTCTCTATTGTGCCAGAAATAACTGGCCTGAGCAACCAACTACCCGCCTAAACCGAAGGAAGATCCTGAATTTCCCTGCTTAGGAGGTTCAATACCAGCAATTTCAGCAGCACGTTTAGCTGGATTACCAGATTTACCCTTTTTGGCCTTGCCCTTGTTCTGCTTAGGCAT
>JBEDBW010000081.1:0-4091 GCA_041177045.1 Actinomycetota bacterium
GCTCCAATTGGTTGAACCAAGATAAGCGGAGCCAGAAGCAAAGCCGTGAATTGAAGAGCAAGTGCGACTATGGTCAACACCAAACCAGTGAGCCATTGAGGGCGTCTAAATAATGAAATGAGTTGATTTAGTTTGAGGTGTGATCTTCCGGAAAGGGCAGCCTTCTTTTGATCACCAACAGCACCATTCTGCAATTGAGTGCCGACAGCTAGCATTACTGCTGACATCAGCGCTAGCCCAATAGCTAAAATTCTCAACTGGTCCCCGACTCCTCTTTGCTTACTCCCCTAGCCTACCCAACCATTGACTGGAACTACTTAGGGTAAATTTGAGGAATGACCATAAGACCCATCTGCATTACAGGTAATCCAGTCCTACACACTAGAGCGCGAGAAGTTACTATCTTTGACGATGACCTTAGACAACTGGTTCAGGACATGTACGAAACCATGGATGAAGCTCCTGGCGTGGGACTTGCTGCTCCTCAAATAGGAGTAAATCTTCGTATTTTCGTCTACGACTGGGATGCAGAAGATGGCACAGAACAAAGAGGCGTAGTCATCAACCCGACTCTTTCAATCTCAGAGATTCCCACTGATGAACCTGATTGGGATGAGGATTCCGAAGGCTGCCTTAGTGTGCCTGGCGAAAGATTTCCTCTAAAAAGAGCCAATAAAGCCACTCTGACCGGAGTGGACCTAGACCAGAACCCAGTTCGGATAGAAGCTGAAGGATGGTTCGCAAGAATTTTCCAACACGAGTTCGATCACCTGGAGGGCACTCTCTACGTCGACAGGCTAATAGACGAATACAAAGCAGAGGCCCAAGAGATCATCAGAGAACGAGGTTGGGGTAAGGATGGTTTGTCTTGGCTACCAGGCGAAGAGAAGTTAGAGGGCTAAAGCTCCGAGTCGATACATTCTCAAGAGAAGTTGCGATCTAGTTTGAAGAACTAGAAGTCTTTGCACTTTAGAAAGCGTCGCATTAACTTTCACTTTGGATAAGCCTGAGTCAACGGCAATCTGAGAGACATCTTTCAGCTGGCAGAAAGATCTAACGACTTTCTCCTCTTTGGAGTCCAAGGTGTCTAAGGCAACCGATGCATTTTGAAAACCTTCTTGGCTTATTGTCAGCTCCCCAAGCTGCGGAAGCAATTCTCTAATAGCGAAGTCTGCGTTGACATCAGCACAGGCCAAGACTTTGGAAATCAGGGATTCAATACCCTCGCTTACAAATACACAATCAACAGCGCCAGACTCAATAGCTGTAAGCCTCAACTGAGTGTCATCAAACTGCGAACCAACTAGTATTCGACCGATACTCTCTTGGTTGACAACTGCTAATGCGTGGAGTGCTCTAATGAAATCAAAAGCAGATTGACTCCCCAATCTTTGTTCGACAATCGCTACGTCGTAATTTACTTCTAAGAATTGCTGCGGAAGCAAACCATAACCATCTGAATCGAAAACAATTTGGCACTTTGAATCTGTTTCTAGAACAGACCGCTTGGCTGCTCGCGAAGACTCGGAACCACCGAGTAGAGCTATACGAAGAGTTGCCAACTACTTACTTTCGACATAGTTAGCAATTGTTGGGAAAGCCGCAGAAACTGAGAAGCCGACTCCTGGAACACGAACGAAGTCCATGGTTCCTTGATATAGAGCAGCTCTTTCTTGCATGGCTGTGAGGCCTGCTCCAACCGGCCTTTCAACTAAAGCCTTTTGATCGTCTTCGACTGTGTAGCCAGTGATGTCTTGCTCCTGAGCACGAAGAGTTTCTTCACCATTGTCTTTGATGACAATTTGCATGGCCTTACCCTGCCAAACGAAATCGATGTCAACCTCTGTTCCTAGAGGAGTGTGCTTTCTGATGTTGTCTAGTGATTCAAAAACGATGCGATAAAGAATTAGATCTGCACCGGAAACGAGCTTCAGCGGTTCACCTTGTTCTCTAAAAGTTATTCGGAAACCATATTCTCGGAAAGAAACAAGTAAGGCATTGAGATCACGAAGGCCAGGTAGTGCTAATGCCTTTTCTTTCTGAAGCCCAAGTAGATCGCTAAGTCTTCTAATTTCAGCATATGACTTCTTGACACCATCCAAAAGTGATTCAAGTAATCTTGGTGCGATAGTTGGATCAGTCTTAGCGGCATAAATCCCGGCTTCGGTTGCAGCCATGGTTGAGCCAACCTGCTCAAGCAGAATGTCATTCACATCTCTAGCAATACCAAATCTTCTATCTTGCTCTGCCAACGCTAGCTGGCTAGAAACAATTTGATGAGTTAGGACAGCTTTGTCAAAATCAGTTCCTACGTGCGTAATACGGGTATAAAGCAGTCTTCCGATAAACCAAGCATTCGCATTTACTGCGATGAGAGCAACGAACCCTGCGATGGCGAGAACAGCCTTTGCTTCGTCTGAAGGAAGCTCCAGGCCATAGAACGTTCCTTGCTCAGGAAGAGTAAAGATAAGCCAGAAATATGTAATGGTACCCAAGAGGATGTTTAGAGAAAAACCGATCCAACGAGCCCTTGTCGAAGCAAAGGCGGCCAGAATCAAGAGGCTTATTGAGATAGATATCTGAGAAATCTGATTTTCGATTCCAAGATAGATCGGGATGAAGATTCCGATCGAAAACAGCGCTATTGAGATGTACGGCTTGGCTCTCGAGAAGGCAAGAGAAGCTGCAAGAACAACAGCGGCTGGAACAGATTCGATGCCTTGAATGAGGAAATCAATGCCACCAAAGAGAAGCAGGCTAGACAGGGCGAGAATACTGGTTGGGAGCCATAACTGGTCGCGAATCCAAAGAAACATCTGGTCTCCTGAAGGGCTTCATGAAATGGCTCCCCGGCTTGGACTCGAACCAAGAACCTATCGGTTAACAGCCGATTGCTCTGCCAATTGAGCTACCGAGGAATGCTGCCTAAGCAACTTTCATACTTTACCAAAAACTTCGAGCTTTTTCTTGCCCTAGCTCAATTAGTAGCCAAGTTTAGGATCAACTAAGCCAACCCAGTCCCCTAAGCCCTTATAGGCGGCTAGATTCTCGCCTATTCGGATAGAGAACAGCCTTAGAACCTGAGCGTTGGTATCTGCAGTGTGTGGGGTAACTATGACGTTCTTAGCGCTCCAGAGAGGATGGCCATCAGGCAAGGGTTCTGGTTCTGTCACATCAACGCCTGCACCAGCAATGATCTCCTCGTTTAGAGCTGTCACAAGGTCCATAGTGTTCACAACAGCCCCACGAGCAACATTCACGAAGTAAGCAGAGGACTTCATCTTTTTGAATCTCTCCAAATCGAACAGACCCCTAGTGCTATCGGTGAGTGAACAAGCTAGAAATACCCAATCGGCATTTGGCAGATGTGCATCAAGTTCAGCTAATTGAACTGTTCTAGTCGCTCCTGGAAAGGACTCAACCCTATTGCGAACAACTGTGACATCACATCTGAACGGTGAAAGCTGTTTAAGTAGTTCTTCAGTAATTCCTCCAGCGCCAACGATCAGGATGTTTGCGTCATACAGAGAGTCGGCAAATTTCCTGCCCCAACTATTAGCTCTAACACGTTCAGGAATGACGCGTCCTAAAGCCATGGCCAACATCAGAGCATGCTCAGCTACGGGTTCACGATATGCGAACGTTTTGGAATGCGTCTACCCCAGCAAAAGGTAACTGAACGAATTCCAACTGCGGATTCTCGTTTAGTAGTTGTTCTAATCCTTTTGGATCCGAGTAGTCAGTCCAAATGAGAGCACCAACGTTCTCATTAATGGGAGAAAGCACTGAACCGCTGTCTTGAACGGCTTGCTCGTAAGCAGGAAAACTTTTTGGAGCGATAGTCACTAGTGACTTATCGATGGTCATCTCAGTTCTCTAATCTGAGCTTCGATAGCCATTAACTGGCGTTGCATCTGGGTGTGTTCTTCAGAACTTGTTTCGGAATTAATCTGTGCAAGGTTTGCTCTCATCGAATCTCTTTGTCTTGTGAGCATCTTGCGTTGAGCGCTTGCAATAACACCAACTGCATAGGCCTGAATCTCCTCAGGAGTGGACACAGGCAATTCTTTGCTGCCTAGTTGTCTTACTAA
>JBEDBW010000082.1:0-3761 GCA_041177045.1 Actinomycetota bacterium
CTTTGATGTACCCAAAACCAACGGAAGGTTCAGTTGGTTGGATTCCGATGGTGACAATCTTGCCTGTGGCAGCAACTGCTACTGCTTCTCTAACGCAATCGCTGAATTCTTTATTGTCAGTAATCACGTGATCTGCTGCGAATGAACCGATGATTACATCGGGTTCTCTCTTTACAAGAATTGCAGCAGCTAAAGCGATGGCTGCGGTTGAATCTTTAGGGCTTGGCTCAAGAAACAGGTTGTTTTCAACTAATTCTGAGCACTGTTCGGAAACAGCACTGCGGTGAGCAACACCTGTGACAACAACAATTCGATCTGCTCCAGAAAGTGGAGCTGATAGCGGCCACAGCCTGCTACCAATCCCACCAGCTGGAATCACAGAATAGAAACGAGCCATCGGCTCTTTAGGATCACTCATACTCTCAAAAGCCTAACCCAGATGGCTGGTTTACCGATTTTTGTTTAGGTTCTTCAGTTATCATTAAGCCAATTAGGCAAGCGATTTGCTGCCGTTCAAGGAGGAGTTTCGTGGCTAGAAGACCTGCAGGTACTTTGTATCGAGGCAAAATAGGCATGTGGTCTTGGGTTTTGCACCGTATTACTGGAGTTGGAATCTACTTCTTCCTCTTGGTACACATCATGGACACAGCCCTAGTCCGAGTAAGCCCAGAAGCTTACAACTCTGTAATGGCTGTCTATAAGACTCCAATCGTAGGTGTAGCTGAAATTGGCCTAGTCGCAGCCATTCTTTTCCACGGTTTCAACGGTATTCGCGTGATTCTTATCGATTTCTGGAGCAAGGGCTCTAAGTACCAGAACCAGATGTTCTGGGCAGTCCTAGTAATCTTTGTGGTCCTTATGGCCGCATGGGTCCCTCGCCAACTAATGCACACATTTGGAGCGTAAATTGAGCGTCGTTATTGAACAACCAAATCAGCCAAGAAGCCGCAAGAGTGCTCAGTGGGAAAAGCGTGCATGGATTTTTATGCGTATCTCAGGAGCAGTTCTACTTGTAATGATCTTGGGTCACCTCATGGTCAATCTCGTTCTTCCTGAGCGTGGAGTTAAGTCAATTGACTTCGCATTCGTAGCTGGAAAGTGGGCTGACCCGTTCTGGCAGGTATACGACGGCATCATGCTTTGGCTAGCTCTTATTCACGGAACTAACGGAATGAGAACTTTAGTGAATGATTATGCAGAACGTGAATGGGTGAGAAAGACCCTAAACATTGCTCTATGGTCTGTAGCTGCAATCTTGCTCATTCTCGGAACTCTTGTCATCACAACATTTGATCCATGTATAGATCCAAAAGTTGAGAACTATCTACCTGGCGTTTGTAAGCCGTAAGGAAAAAATTGTCCGAAGTTAAAGTCCACCACTACCAGTACGACGTTGTAATCGTTGGCGCTGGAGGTGCAGGTATGCGTGCAGCTATAGAAGCAGGCCCTCATGCCAAGACTGCTGTTATCTCTAAGCTCTTCCCTACTCGTTCTCACACCGGTGCTGCTCAAGGTGGCATGGCAGCAGCTTTAGCCAACGTTGAGGAAGATTCTTGGGAATGGCACACCTTCGACACCGTTAAAGGTGGCGACTACCTAGTTGATCAGGACGCTGCAGAGATTCTTGCTAAAGAATCTGTTCAGGCAGTTATCGATCTAGAGAACATGGGTCTTCCGTTCAACAGAACACCTGACGGCAAGATTGACCAAAGACGTTTCGGTGGACACACACGTGATCACGGTAAAGCTCCAGTTAGAAGAAGCTGTTACGCAGCTGACAGAACTGGTCACATGATCTTGCAGACCCTGTACCAAAACTGTGTGAAGTTAGGCATTGAGTTCTACAACGAGTTCTATGTTCTAGATCTAGTTATGAACACAGTTGATGGAGTTGAAAGACCAGCTGCTGTTGTTGCCTACGAATTAGCTACCGGTGACCTACACGTCTTCCAGGGTAAGTCAATTGTTTTTGCAACCGGTGGTTTCGGAAAGATCTTCAAGACAACTTCTAATGCACACACTCTTACTGGAGATGGTGTTGGCATCATCTACCGCAAGGGTCTTCCACTAGAAGACATGGAGTTCTACCAATTCCACCCAACCGGTCTAGCTGGACTTGGCATTCTCTTGAGTGAAGCAGCTCGTGGTGAAGGTGCAATCCTTCGTAACTCTTCAGGTGAGCGCTTCATGGAAAGATACGCACCAACTATCAAGGATCTAGCTCCTAGAGACATGGTTGCCCGTGCAATGGCTAACGAAGTTAGAGAAGGAAGAGGAGCTGGCCCTAACAAGGATTATGTTCTTCTAGACCTTACTCACCTAGAGCCTGCTGTTATTGATGCCAAGCTTCCTGACATTACAGAGTTTGCTAGAACCTACCTAGGTGTTGAGCCTTACACAGAGCCAGTTCCTGTATTCCCAACTGCTCACTATGCAATGGGTGGTATTCCTACCAACATCAAGGCTGAGGTTCTTAGAGACAACGACACCGTTGTTCCTGGTCTTTATGCCGCTGGCGAATGTGCTTGTGTATCAGTTCACGGAGCAAACCGCCTTGGAACTAACTCACTTCTAGACATCAACGTATTCGGTAAGCGTGCAGGTATCTACGCGGTTGAGTATGCGAAGGATGCAAAGTTTGTTGATGTTCCTGAAGATGCTGTTGCCGAGACTGTGAAACTTATCGAACACATGCGTAACGCTCGTGGAACTGAAAAGATTGCGGTTATCCGTAAAGAACTTCAGGACACCATGGACAAGAATGCTCAGGTTTATAGAACTGAAGAATCTTTGAACGAAGCACTAGACAAGATCAAAGAGCTTCGTGCGAGATACGAAAACATTCAGGTTCAAGACAGAGGTCTTCGTTTCAACACTGATCTCCTTGAAGCTATTGAACTTGGTTTCCTTCTAGACCTTGCAGAAGTTCTAGCCTTCACATCTCGTGAGAGACGTGAAAGCCGCGGAGGTCACTTCCGTGAAGACTACGAAACTAGAGATGACGAAAAGTTCATGGTTCACTCAATGGCTTACAAAAACGGAGACAAGATCGATCTCGGCTGGAAGCCAGTTGTAATCACCAACTACCCACCAATGGAGCGTAAGTACTAATGAGCTCAACTATGGAAACTAAAGAACTAGGTGTAATCCCATCCTTCACCGTCACCTTGATGGTGCGTCGTTTCGATCCTGAAACAGATGCCGAACCTAAGTGGCAAGACTTTGATGTGACTATGTTTGGAACAGATCGTGTTCTAGATGCACTCCACAAGATCAAGTGGGAAATTGATGGAAGTCTTACTTTCAGAAGATCATGTGCTCACGGTGTTTGTGGTTCTGATGCAATGCGTATTAACGGAAGAAACCGTTTGGCTTGTAAGACTCTTATTAAAGACCTAGACATTACTCAGCCGATTTACGTTGAACCAATCAAGGGTCTAAAAGTTGAGAAGGACCTTGTTGTTGACATGGAGCCTTTCTACCAGGCTTATAGAGATGTGAAGCCTTTCCTAATCGCTTCAGATACTCCAGCAGCTGAGCGAATCCAGTCACCTGAAGACCGTGCAAGATTTGAAGACACCACAAAGTGCATTCTTTGTGCGGCCTGCACAACCTCTTGCCCTGTGTTCTGGACAGACAACCAGTACTTCGGTCCAGCAGCCATTGTGAACGCTCACCGCTTCATCTTTGACTCAAGAGATGAAGCAGCAGAGGTTCGTCTAGATATCTTGAACGATAAAGAAGGTGTCTGGCGTTGCCGC
>JBEDBW010000083.1:0-4848 GCA_041177045.1 Actinomycetota bacterium
CCCTCTGGGTCATCTGTGTTGGCAGGAAGTGCGAATGCAACAACAGAGCCTTGCTTTACTCCGCTAAGTGCATCGCAGAATTGTTTTGTAGATGTTGAGTTGAATACCTGTGAAGCTGAATCTGTTCCGTCCCACTTGCTTGAAGCAAGTGCTGTTCCAGTAGTTGAAGAGAAGACAGCGTATTCAATAGTGATTAGGGAATCTCCAACAAAGGCAGGCCCATTACCTTCTCGAACAATCTTGGTTTGAGCCGTCTTGATGTTCGCTAGTGGAGACTTGATGGTTGAACCGGCTTCAGCAGTAGCGAATTCAACTGTAGGCACCTTGTTGAGATCTGCAGTGACCTTTACGGCGTCAATTTCAGAACCACCTTTGTAACTCTCGCAAGTGGCAGTTAAACCTTCAAATGCTCTAACCTCAGGGGTTGCATTTGACATGCAGCCGGTTAGTGAGAGAGCTAGAGCAGACGAGACAAGGATGGCGGTGATTTTGGACACGGAAACAACTTTCTTTGAATTGCAACCAGTTTACTCGCCGTTTTCCTCAAATCCTCTAAGTGTGGCCTCTGCTGATGATTTTGCAGATCTAAGTGATTTCCTAAGCTTCTTTTCGCTGATGCTTCGTTCACCTACGTGCTCTGGATTCCAGACTGCGATGTCCTCGTCTTCAAACTCAGGCTTATTGCGTCTGCTGAAACTTGGTAATTGAGTGCCCGGAGCTAGCCTTCTAGCAGTAAGTAAGAACCCTGTGTGCCCGCCCATGCGGTGTTCTGGTCTAACTGCTAGACCCTGCAGGTGCCAGCCTCGTACAAGGGACTCAAAAGCCTCTGGCTCTGCATAGAGGTTGCTAGATCTGATTTCCTCAGCAACTCTTGATAGCTGGGTGACAGTTGCTACGTAGCAGATTAGAACTCCCCCTGGAGCCAACGCAGCAGATACTGACTCTATGCACTCCCAAGGAGCAAGCATGTCAAGGACAATTCGATCTATAGTTCCTTCTTCAACATGCTTAGGTAGCTCTTCTTCTAATGAACCAAGTCGAACATCCCAGTTCGTAGGTCTGATACCAAAGTGTGTGCTCACATTGGCTTGAGCAATATCAGCGAATTCTTCTCTTCTTTCGAACGATGTTAGGTGTCCTTCAGGTCCGATGGCTCGAAGCAGATACATGCTCAAAGCTCCAGATCCAACTCCAGCTTCAACTACTATGTTGGCGGAATCCTTTGGATAAACAATCGCCGCACCTCTTGGCATCGATAGAACAAAATCTGTTAGCAGCGGTCTGAATGCTAAATATTCAACACCAGCTTGATTTGCTGATTTGCGATAACGGAACCATCCGGCTTTCCAATGATCTCATCGTGCATGATGTCTCCACGATGCGTGCCGAACTTAGCTCCTGCAACCAGAGTGATGGTGTTTAGTCTGCCCTTAGGTCCTGTTAACTGAACTCGCTCGCCTGCGACAAACGGACCGCGGTGCTTTCTTGGTTTGTCGCTCACTTTATTAGCTTCCTCAACTGTTTGTAAGTTACTCCCTCAAGAGTAGGCCAAAGTACCCGACCTGGTTTTTGAGGAATCTCAATGATGTTGGGAATTCCAATTGCGTATGTACCAGCAGATTCTGCTGAAGTCAGACCAGTGACGGAGTCTTCGAAGGCTATGCAGTTTTTTGTCTCGAAGCCAAGCATGGCCGCTGCCTTCTCATAAGCCTCTGGGTGAGGCTTACCTCTGGTCACATCATCACCAGCCACAATAACGTCGAAAGCATCGAATGGGATTGCATCAACCACCTGTTGTGCCATTCTGTGAAGGGACATAGTCACTAGTGCGGTCTTCACTTTTCTCTTCCGCAGTTCCAGAAGTAGCTCCTGTGCTCCAGGTCGCCAAGGCACGACTTTTGCTAGTTTGCTTTGTACTGAAGTTGAGAGGCTGCTCTTGATTTCGTCAATGTCTAGAGGAATATTGGTTCGATCTTTGAATACTTTGGCAGATTCATTGAGGTCTTTTCCAATGACGCCTAAGCCGTCTTTGGCCGTCCAAATCCCATTGTGTTCAGCTGCTAAAGCCTGTTCACTGGCAAGCCAATAGGGCTCGGAATCAATGATTGTCCCGTCCATGTCAAAAAGGACAGCGAAAGATGGTTTACGACCTAGCATTATGTGAAAAGTCTAATCGGCTGGAATGAATTAGAGTTCTTATGACTCTTGAAGTGAAATGGTGATTGATTGAACGAGATTTCAAATATCTTTGGTGGCCGCGTACTAATAATCGCGTTAGATGGTTGGACAGATGCTGGGATGGCGTCAACTGGTGCTGTTACTTACATCAAAGACAAGCTAGCTTCTGACTTACTTGTGTCAATTGATGATCAGGACTACTTTGACCTACTTCGCCAAAGACCAATCATCGTCCTAGATGAACATGGTGAGCGCGATTTTGTCTGGCCAAGCCTTGAGCTGTTCGGCCCAGGAGCAAAGACACCAATTCAACAGAAGGATTTGAGCCTGTATTTTCTAACAGGACAAGAACCTGCATTGCAATGGCAGTTCCTAATCACTGAACTGGTAGAGATTATTGAAGATCGTGATATTGAAGCGGTAATCATGCTTGGTTCACTCGCTGCTGAGACCCCACACTCTCGTTCAATACAGGTATATAAGAACAGTCAAAGTGCAACAGTTAGAAATGCTTTGGGCATTGAAAGAAGCAACTATGACGGCCGTGCAGGATTCATCTCTGTTCTCGGTCATGCGCTAGAAAAAGCTGGACTGCCAACTATTTCAATTTGGGCTCAGGTGCCTCACTATGTTGCATCTATGCCTTCCCCTAAAGCAGCACTCGCTCTAGTGAATGATCTAGAAATCATGTTGGGCTTTACTGTTGACCACAAAGAGATTCTTGAGGCTGCTTTCGAGTGGGAAAGATCAGTGGACAGTTTTGCTGAAGGCGAAGAAGATATGCTGAACTACATCGCAGGTCTTGAGCGTTCCAGAGATGAAGCTGAAGCCGAAGAAATGACAACCGATCAGTTGGCATTAGAGTTTGAAAAGTTTCTAAGACAAAACGAAGGTGATTCAGAGCCGCCAAAGAACTAAGCGGTTATCCAGCCATTGCTCAACATCACCAAGAGAGCGATTCCTACTACCAAGCGCCATACAACAAATGGCATGAATGACCCTTTGTTCAGGTACTTAAGTAACCCAGCAATGACCGCGTAGCCCACAACGAACGAAGTAATGGTCGCCACGATAGTTCCAGACAGAGCAGCTGCATCTAATTGCTGGTAACTATCTTTGAATTCGATCAGGCCACTAGCTAGAACTGCTGGTATTCCAATGAGAAAAGAGAATCTCGCAGCTGCTACACGATTGAATCCTGCGAACAAGCCAAAGCTGATGCTCGCGCCAGATCTTGAAACTCCAGGAATAACGGCGAGAGCTTGTCCTAGACCAAAACCTAAAGCTGTGTTGAAAGTCATGTCGGACACTTGCTTTTGCTTCCGGCCATATCGATCAGCAAGGTAAAGGATTCCAGCGAACAGGATCATGGTGAATGCAACTACCCAGAGTGTACGAACTGTTTCTTGGATGAATTCTCTAAGTAGGTATCCAGCAAGACCAACAGGTATTGAAGCAATAATGACAAGCCATGCCATTCGGTAGTCTGCATTGCCGCGTAGCTTCGCGTTGAAGACTCCCCTGAACCAAGCCTTTACTAGACGGGCAATGTCTTTAGCGAAGTAGATCAGAACAGCAGCTTCTGTGCCTAATTGGATTGTCGCAATAAATGCCGTCGTTGCAGAGTTCTTGTCAGATAGTCCTGGAACTTGCATGAGTTCAGAGGCTATTTGTACGTGAGCACTAGATGAGACAGGAAGGAATTCTGTGAGACCCTGAACAATTCCTAGAATGATTGCTTCCAGGAAATTCATGACCAGTCTTCGTCGTCTTCCGCTAACTCCATAGGAAGTACTTCCCCATATTCGTCAGAAATAGCTTCTTCGTAATCTAGAAAGGCAGTCTTGAGATGCTCATACGTTGCAACAACTGCTGGGTCTTCACTACCTCGACCGCTAGAAATTGCCTCGTAATGTCTTTCGAGTGCAGCTACCAAACTGTTCAAAGTGTTGCGCGCTTCATGAGCCATGTTTCAAAACTACTCCTGCTACGCCTAATTGTCATCAACTAAGGACCAAAGTCTTCTCTGCTATTCGTAGTAACATTTAGAACTGGTAGTCAAAGATGAATGCCAACCTAAAGTCCGGGTGGCGAAATGGTAGACGCGCTAGCTTGAGGTGCTAGTCCTCGCAAGGGGGTAGGGGTTCAAGTCCCCTTTCGGACACGTAGTTTGAGACAGCTACCAAAGCCCCGGCAGCAATGTCGGGGCTTTACTTATTGATTGATGAAGAGACAGAAAACTAATGACAGATCAGAGCCAAGTGAATGTAGAAGGCCTATCTTCTGCTGCTCTGTTCTCTATCGAAACTGCAAGAGAACGCTTAGTTGGCAAAAGAGTCTTTGTTTTGACAGGGGCTGGCCTGAGCACAGATTCCGGTATTCCTGATTACCGTGGACAAGGTCGGGTTGCTAAACACCCAATGACCTATGACACCTTCATGGGTTCTGAGCTAGCACAGAAACGTTACTGGGCCAGAAGTTACGTCGGTTGGTCAAGAATCTCATCTGCTTTGCCAAACCCGGGACACATCGCCTTGGCTAAAGCAGAAGCTCAAGGACGTATCAGGGCCCTTGTGACACAGAACGTTGATGGACTTCACCAAGAAGCTGGCAGCAAGTCTGTGGTTGATCTTCATGGACGTCTAGACCGTGTGGTTTGCATGGGCTGTA
>JBEDBW010000084.1:0-3507 GCA_041177045.1 Actinomycetota bacterium
TGCTACGACGATGAAGATCAAGATTGAGAAGGCGCTGGCAAGACCATAGTTCTGGCCTGTACCAGAGAACGCAATCTTGTAGACGAAGGTGATCAGAATGTCTGTTCCACCAACGTCATAGTCCGTGATTCCCGAATCGCTCGGCCCACCCTTCGTCAACAGATAGATAATCGTAAAGTTGTTGAAGTTGTATGCAAACGATGCGATCAGCAGAGGCGTGATTGAGATAAGAAGCAATGGAAGCTTAATCAATCTAAAGTTCTGCCAACCTGTTGCCCCATCAATCTCTGCAGCTTCATTGAGCTCTGGCGGAATTGACTGCAATGCTCCGGTAGTAATCAAGAACATGTATGGGAAGCCAAGCCACAGGTTCACTAGAAGCACAGCGAGACGTGCAGGGTTCTCCTCCAACAGCCAAGGGAAGTTTCCTTCAGAGCCAGGCGTTTGCCCTAGGATTACGGTGTTGAAGAAACCGTTTTCTCTGTTGAGCAAACCAACCCAAACATACGCCGAAAGGAAGCCTGGGAAAGCGTAAGGGAGGATCATTACAGCCCGATAAATCTTCTTACCCTTGAGTTTGTCACTATTGAAGGTCAACGCAATAAATAGACCAAGAATGAAGGTTGTTAGAACTGTGAGGATTGCAAACACGAAAGTCCAAGTAATCACCTTGAACAACGGTGCTCTTAGCTGTTCATCAGTAAAGATAGTTTCGAAGTTGGCTAGACCAACTTCTACTCTCCAACCGCCATCAAGCTTTGCATTCTCAAGAACACCATCAAGACGGAAATAACCATCTGATGCAGGCTTGAAGACATCACCCTGAGTGTAGGCACCATAGTCATCGCTAACTAGAGCAGTAAAAGTATCAGCAGCTTCGTCATACTTCAAAGTTGCTTCGGTTGGTACAGCAATTGTGAAGTCAGAGGATCTAACACCAACGTTGTCATTGGTTAGATCTGTGGCAACACGAATAGATGCAAATTTGTTCTTCTCAAGTTGGGAAAGAGATTCAATATTCTGAGTTGTATATCCATCAACAGACTCGGCAGCCTTTGCACAGTTCGCTACATCTTCGTCGTACTTGTCAGCACACTCGGTGCTTCTTACAAATGAGCCCTCAGGAACCTGAACAGGTAACTTGCCATCTTCACCAACAAATACTTCATTGGTTAGGTTGCTGGTCATAATGAATGCTCTGGCACCATCGTCGTTAGCTTTAGCAATCTTGATGGTGTAGTCCGGACCTTCTACTGTTCTGAAGGCAGCATTCTTGATTGTTTGAATAGCAAGTGCTTTGTCACCATTGTGAGCGCTTCCGTAGTTTGTGAAGGCCGTGTAACCGCTAAACACCAAGACATAAACCTGGAAAATGATTAGGAAAAGCACACCAGGAGCTAGATACTTCGCTGGCAGTCCACCTTTACGAAGATAGATCCAGTTGACTAGTAGAAGCACAGCAATGCTGATAGCTGCCGCGAGAACTAGTTCTTGAGCAATAAGAACCATGATCATGGTTACTGCTACGGCATCGGTAACACCAAGTGCTCCAAGTTTCCAGAGAGTACCGGAGAGGCTAGGCCCCTCCCCTTTTCTACTCTTTAGTATTCCTAGAGCCATTATTTGTGCCTTTCAACGCCTGAATCTATTTCATTTATCTAGACAGCAAATAGTGGGCATCGATGAAGATGCCCACTATTTGTCTAGTTACTACTTAGTTTTGTCGATTGTTGCCTGCAAAGCCTTCACCATAGCCGCCCAAGCGACATCAGGCTTCTTTTCCTTGCCTTGGATGATTCTGGTCTGTGCCTTACCCCAAATAGTCCAAGCTGCAGCCATTGCTGGAGAGTTTGGCATTGGGACTGTGTTGGCAGCGTCAGCGAAGCCCTTGATGACTGGGTTAGCTTTAGCGCTGTTAAGAGCAGCCTTGTTCGCAGGAGTCTTGTTGAAGTTATCGTAAAGGCTGAACTGAGTTGACTCTGAAGACATGAATCTCATTAGCTCTACAGCTCCAGGAACGTTGGTTGTGTTGTTAGGACCTGATGCAACCATTAGGTAACCACGGATACCAAGGAACTGTTGTGCCTTTGTTCCGGTTGGACCTGTTGGTAGTGGATCAATCGCGTAACCAGTTCCAACCTTCAGACCTGTCTTACAGCCACCAGCACCTGATTCAATTGCGTTGATGTTCCAAGCTCCAGTTACCCAGTACTTGATAGCACCGGTTGTAACCTTCTTACCCTTAACGGTTGTGGTCTTAGTAGGGTTCAAGAAATCACAAAGGATGTTTGCGTTAGATGGCGGACCAAAGAACTTAGTTCCCTTGGTAGCCAACCACTTAGCAAACTTTGCTCCGTTAGCTCCACCCATACCAACTTCGTTAGACCAGTCACCCTTGTTAGCGCCTGTTGTGTAAGTCTTGAAAACAGGAGCAGTAAACATGCTCTGGAAAGGATACATGTGGTACGGGTCCGAGTTGGTCGCGTCGTAGTTGATACCTAGCTCACCGTCTTTGATGTCATTTACTGACTTAGCTGGCTTAGGAGCCTTCTTGATGTTACGTAGGATCGCAATGTTCTCTGTCCAGCCTGGTACACCGTAGTACTTACCGTTGTATTTCATCGCCTGAAGCGCTCCAGGAACGAAGTCGTCCTTGAAGTTCGCTGGAAGGTTTGCATCGATAGGAAGCAGTACGTTAGCGGCTACCAAGTTGCCGATCCAGTCGTGAGCGGCTCCTGCAAGAATGTCAGGACCCTGACCCTTAGGAACAGCAGTCTTTAGAACTTCTCTAACAGTTCCGAAGTCTCTTTCAACAATCGTCACTGTGTAAGCAGCGTTATCTGTATCCCATTTCTGAACTCTGGACTTGATTGTGTCAAGGGTTCCCTTGTCAGCCCAGATAGTTAGGTTTGTTACTGCTGATGCAGGGTTGGCTAGCGATAGCCCGCTTCCAACAACGCTGAGGGCAGCTACCAGTCCAACTAGTTTTCTTGTTCTATTTTTCATTTCCCATTCTCTCTTTGCTTGAATTTATGGTTTGAATCATTTTCAGTTTTACTTCCACATAATCACAGTGCTGTTTGCAAGCACTGATGCAGTCTTGGTCTTCTTCAATGTAGCCAGAGTTGTTACTCCAGCCTTATCTCCAGAGACTACTACTTTCCAATCTCCAGTAGCAGGAAGATTAACCTTCTGCGTAGTTGAGTTCGGGTTAGAGATCACAACGATGGTTCCCCAACTGTCCTTCACAGCCTTCCCGTTCAAAGAGAATGCAAGAACATGGTTAGGTGCATTTAGGAACTTCAAGTTAGCTTGGATGCTAGCAGGTGTGTTCAATCTGAATGCAGGGTGTGCCTTGCGCATTGCGATTAGACCCTTGTTGTAATCAACAGTTACCTTCTGTGTAATACGCTCTGTCCACTTCAAGCTGTTTACAGCATCAGATGAGCGGTAGCTGTTGTGATCACCGTTCTTAGTTCTCAAGAACTCCTGACCTGCCTGAATGAA
>JBEDBW010000085.1:0-3502 GCA_041177045.1 Actinomycetota bacterium
AATAACTGTGAACCTGAATGGAAACAAAACTCAGGTTCTAACCGCTGGAGGAATCTTCAGCCCAGAACACATCGATCAGGGAACCCAGGTTCTTCTAACCCACCTTGAAGCGGCTAACCCAACCGGTACTTTTCTAGACATCGGTTGTGGCTGGGGTCCAATTGCTTTAGCTCTCGCTCTTCAGTCTCCAAAGGCCAAGATTTACGCAATCGACGTGAATGAGAGAAGTCTTCAGCTAACAAAAATGAATGCTGAGAAACTAGGCATCAGCAACATCATTGTTTGCAAACCAGAAGATGTTCCCCAAGAGATTATGTTTGATGAAATTTGGTCTAACCCACCAATTCGTGTTGGTAAGAAAGTTCTGCACGAAATACTAAATGTATGGATCAAAAAATTGGTTCAAGGCGGAACAGCACGTTTGGTCGTTCAAAAGAATCTAGGATCAGACAGCTTGCACAAATGGCTGATGGAAGAATTCAGTCCTGAATTTGACAGCACGAGGATTGATTCATCTAAGACTTTCAGAGTGCTAAAAGTTTCAAAGCTCTAGAGTTCAAGTACTCCATCAAAAGAAAGCTCTGCTGGGCCTGAGAGTCCAACATGTTCTCCCTCTTCAGTTGCAAACATTCTCACACCGAGTGTTCCACCTGGAACTTCAACAGTCCACTGGTTCGGAGCTTCAGCTCCAGCCCAAAGGCGTGTTGCTAATGCCGCTGCAACAATTCCAGTGCCGCAAGACAGAGTTTCTCCGACTCCCCTCTCGAACACTCTCATTGAAATCTTGCCCACACCATTTGTAACCATTGGGTCTGCCGGAACAACAAACTCAATGTTTGCACCTTGCTCTGGTGCCGGCTCTAATGAAGGAGCAGTTGAAAGATCAAGAGAGCTCAATTCTTCAGAAGACGCTAAAGCAACCACTAGGTGAGGGTTTCCGACATTGATTCCCTGACTAGGTCTAGGAACGTCTAACCCACTAGCACTTACCAACACTTCTTGAGTGTCTGGCTTCCAACGACCCATGTCTACAGCAAACCCAGCCTTGTTCTTCTGGATATCTCTAACTCCAGCGCGAGTTCCAATATGAAGAACTTGGCTCTCTGGAAGATCTACTAAACCTTTTTCAGTTAGATAGCGAGCGAAGACTCTAACTCCGTTGCCACACATCTCAGCCACTGAACCGTCTGCGTTTCGATAGTCCATAAACCAGTAGGCAGATTGCTCTTCTTCAAGAGCTGCGGCACCTTCAGGGATGAGGTGCGATGGAACTATACGAATAAGTCCATCCGCTCCGACGCCGAAGTGCCTGTCACAAATCTTGGCGACCTGAGCAGGTGTGATCTCTATTGAGCCATCCAAGTCAAGAATGAGTACGAAGTCATTGCCCGTACCTTGACCTTTGGTGAATTCAACGTTGCTCATGTGATTTAGCCTACTTTGCCTGGCAACTGGAGACTAGAAGTAACAAGCTCCATAACTTCTTTGACTAGATCTTCAGATTGATAGTCAAACCAGTGAATTCGAGGGTCTCTTCTAAACCAAGACATTTGCCTTCTGGCATATCTTTGCGTCAGCAAAATAGTTTCAGCGATAGCTTCCTCTTCTGTCAGGCGACCATCAATACTTGCAAGGGCTTGAGAGTAACCAATTGCTTGGCTAGCTGTCTTGGAATCGCGGATGCCTTTGTCTTCAAGACCTTTGACTTCATCAACCAGACCTGCTGACCACATGTCTCTTACTCGCTGAGCTAAGCGCTCAACTAAGTGTTCTCTTGCCGAGTTCAAACCGATCTCAAGAACTGGAAGAAATGATTCGAACTGATCAGGAAGAGAGGCCGCAAAAGGCTCTCCTGTAATCATGACTATCTCTAAAGCTCTAACTATTCGACGTCCATTCTGAGGCTCAATTCGACTAGCCGCAGTTTCATCTAAGAGCTCAAGCCTCTTGTGCATAGCTTGAGGACCTAGATCAATTAGGTCTTGCTCAAGCTGAGCTCGAAGAGCTTCATCTCTGCCCGGGAATTCGAAAGTGTTTATGAGAGCAGCGATGTAGAGCATTGACCCACCAACGACAATTGGCAGAATTCCATTTTCAATGAGATTAGAAATTGCTTTGCGGGCTTCAAGCTGATATCTAGCTGCGGTGTTCTCTTCAGAGATATCTAGCCAATCCAACATGTGGTGCTCAATTCCATGTCTTTCAGAAAGTGGCACTTTTGCTGTCCCAATGTCCATGCCTCGATAGAACTGCATCGAGTCTGCATTCACAATCTCTGCTTTGATACCCGACTTGGCTAGCTCTAAAGCAATGTTGATTGCCAAGCCACTTTTACCGGAGCCCGTAGGGCCTACGATGCAGAGTAGCTCTGGCTTGATTGAGGTTGTCATTTTTACTGGTTGACTTTTACATCAACGCTTAGACCAATGGTTCCCTTTTTGGTAACAGTTGATGATGCTGGTACTGCACAGCTCTCGGCTTGGGCTCTGTCATAAGCATCGCCAGCAATAGTGCGTCTTACCTCTGGGCTTGTTCCAGCATCAGCTATCAGGAAGTAAGGCTTAGCATCAACAACTGTTGCCCACACTAGATCTCCAGGTCTTGGAGCATCTAGATCTAATGGCCAGTCAATGTGAACAAGGCGAGAGTCTCTGGCTCTGCCGGTTAGACGATTAGTCCTATCGTCTTTTCGTCCCTCATTGTTTCCAATCAAGACTTCTACTCGTTTACCAATTTGACGTTTGTTCTCGTCCCAAGCTATTTCATTCACAACTTCAAGTAATCGCTCGTAGCGCTCCTGAACAACTTCCTTGGAAACCTGATCTGGGAGGTCTGCAGCTGGTGTACCAGGTCTCTTGGAGTATTGGAAGGTGTAAGTGATAGCGAACCTTGATTCGCGAATGACGCGAAGTGTCTCTTGGAAATCCTCTTCCGTTTCAGAAGGGAAGCCAACGATGATATCTGTTGAGATTGCAGCCTCTGGAATTAGCTCTCGAACTTTATCCAAAATACCTAAGTACTTTGAACTGCGATAACTTCGCTTCATGTCCTTGAGGATTCGATCACTACCAGACTGCAAAGGCATGTGTAGCTGAGGCATCACATTATGAGTCTCAGCCATTGCCAAAATTACATCTTCAGTGAATGCAGCAGGATGAGGGCTGGTGAATCTGACTCGTTCTAATCCTTCAATTTCACCGCACGCTCTGAGCAGTTTTGCAAAAGCACCTTTATCCCCAAACTCAACTCCGTAGGTGTTGACGTTCTGACCTAGAAGAGTTATTTCGATTACGCCTTCTGCAACCAAAGCTTTGATTTCAGCAAGAATCTCGCCTGGTCTACGATCTTTCTCTTTGCCTCGAAGAGCGGGTACGATGCAAAAAGTACAAGTGTTGTTGCAACCAACACTGATGGAAACCCACGCCGCATAAGTAGAGTCGCGCTTGGTTGGTAGATCACTAGGGAAAGTCTCTAAAGCATCAAGAATCTCAACCTGTGCTTC
>JBEDBW010000086.1:0-3666 GCA_041177045.1 Actinomycetota bacterium
CCCTAGAAGAAACAAAGAATCCATTTGTGTTGTCGAGGAATCTAAAGATGTTCAGGCTATTGAAAGAACTAGAGAGTTCCGTGGTTTCTATCACGTGCTGGGTGGGGCTATTAGCCCTATTGAAGGAAACTAATTAGATGTATGAAGGTGTTGTTCAAGATCTAATTGATGCTTTATCTAGACTTCCAGGTGTTGGTCCTAAGTCTGCTCAAAGAATTGCTTTCTATCTAATCCAGACTGATGATGATCAGGCTCAAGAGCTAGCCAAGATTCTTCTTGAAGCTAAAGAGCGAGTTCGTTTCTGTGCAACATGTTTCAACGTTGCTGAACATGAATTTTGCAATATCTGTAGAGACCCTAGAAGAAACAAAGAATCCATTTGTGTTGTCGAGGAATCTAAAGATGTTCAGGCTATTGAAAGAACTAGAGAGTTCCGTGGTTTCTATCACGTGCTTCAATGACCCTGAAATCAAGGAAGTCATTATTGCTACAGATCCGAACCTTGAGGGTGAAGCTACAGCCACCTACCTAACCAGACTGCTAGTTCCTCTAGGTATCACCGTTAGCCGCTTGGCTTCAGGGCTGCCTGTTGGTGGAGACCTTGAATACGCTGATGAAGTGACGCTAGGACGGGCTTTTGAAGGCCGTCGAGTAGTTAGTTAGCAGTAGGCTCTAGGCCCTCAGTGGGCTAAACTTGGTTGAGTTCAGCGTTGAATATTCCCCCTTTTCCTAATCTGGAGATCTCAATTGGCGCTAATTGTGCAAAAATACGGTGGCTCGTCTGTAGGCGATGCTGACAAGATCAAGCATGTCGCCGCCCGTATCATTGAGACCCAAAGAGCTGGCAACCAGGTTTGTGTAGTTGTTTCAGCAATGGGTGACACAACAGATGAACTTTTAGATTTAGCCAATCAAGTATCTGCTAACCCTGAGGGTAGAGAGCTAGATATGCTTCTCACCTCAGGTGAGCGTATTTCTATGGCTCTGTTGTCTATGGCAATCAATGACCTAGGTTCACCATCACTTTCTTTCACAGGTTCTCAGGCAGGAATCATCACTGATGAGGTTCACGGTAACGCTCGTATTGCTGAAGTAACTCCTGATCGAGTTGCTGAAGCATTGAATGCAGGAAACATTGCCATCGTTGCAGGTTTCCAAGGGTTCAACAGAGACTCTAGAGACATCACTACCTTGGGTAGAGGTGGATCTGACACAACAGCTGTTGCACTAGCAGCTGCTCTAAAGGCAGATGTTTGTGAAATCTACAGCGATGTTGATGGTATTTATACAGCTGACCCAAGAGTTGTTTCAACAGCACAAAAACTAGATGTCATTGACATTGAATCAATGCTGGAACTAGCTGCAGCAGGAGCAAAGATTTTGCACATTCGGGCAGTTGAGTTTGCCCGTAGACACAAGGTAGATCTAAGAGTTCGTTCAACTTTCAGCAATGATCCGGGTACCAAAGTTATCTCTAATGAAGATGGAGTAAATCAAATGGAAGAGTCAATCGTTTCAGGTGTGGCAACTGATAAGTCACAAGCGAAGATTACTGTGATCGGTATTCCAGACGTACCTGGCAAGGCAGCAGCTGTTTTCACTACCGTTGCTGAAGCTGGAGCAAACATTGACATGATTGTTCAGAACACTCCTACAGGTTCTGACGTAACTGACAGAATCAGCGACATCAGCTTCACTCTTCCAAAAGGAGAGCTAAAGAAGGTTCTAGATGCTCTTGCTCAGAACAAGAATGTCTTGGGTTATCGCGAACTTGAAAGCGATGAAGAAATTGGCAAGCTAAGCATCGTTGGTGCTGGTATGAGAACACACACCGGTGTTTCAGCGATTATGTTTAGAGCTTTAGCTGAGGCCTCAATCAACGTAGAAATGATTTCTACCTCTGAGATTCGTATCTCTGTAATCACTAGCCTTGATCAAATTGATGATGCCGCTCGTGCTGTTCACAAGGCATTCGACCTAGATGGCGATAGCCCAGTAACTGTTTACGCTGGCACAGGACGCTAAAGGAAAACAATGTCAAAACCTAATCTTGCTCTAGTTGGTGCAACCGGTGCTGTTGGCACCGTGATGATTGACATCATCAATAACCGTGAGAACATCTGGGGTGAAATACGTCTTATTGCATCTGCTAGATCAGCAGGCAAGAAGATTACTGTTCACGGTGAAGAACTTACTGTTGTTGAACTAACTCCAGAAGCTTTTGATGGTATTGACATCGCTATGTTCGATGTTCCTGATGAGGTATCTGAAGTATGGGCACCTATAGCAGCAGCTCGTGGAGCAGTTGCAGTAGATAACTCAGGTGCTTTCAGAATGGATCCAGAAGTTCCTCTAGTTGTTCCAGAGGTAAACCCTGAGCAGGCTAGAAACAGACCTAAGGGAATCATCTCAAACCCTAACTGCACAACGCTGACCATGATGGCAGCTCTCGGTGCACTGCACAGAAACTGGACTCTAACTGAGCTAGTTGTTTCTAGCTATCAGGCTGTATCAGGTGCAGGAACAGCAGGCATTGAAAGACTGCGTAGTGAGATAAGTGCTGTTGCTGGTAGCGATGCAGGTTTGCTAAGTGGCGATGTTGAAGCACTACTTGGTTCTTCTGGGCTACAGGTTTCTGACTCACCATTCCCAGCACCTGTTGTTCTAAACGTTGTTCCTTTTGCTGGGTCTCTAAAAGCTGGGGGATACTCAAGCGAAGAGATGAAGGTTAGGGATGAGAGCCGCAAGATTCTAGGTATTCCTGGACTCAAGGTTGCAGCTACCTGTGTTCGTGTTCCTGTTCTTGTTAGCCACTCACTTACTGTGCACGCAACCTTTGCTAAAGCACTAACTGTTGCTGATGTCCACAAGGCTCTAGAAGAAGAACCAACTATCAAGCTCGTTGACGATCCTGCTAATGGTCTATGGCCAACACCAAACATGGTCGCAGGTCAAGATCCAACCTATGTTGGAAGAGTAAGACAGTCTTTGGACTTCACAAACTCCATTGAGATGTTCGTTGTTGGTGACAACCTTCGAAAAGGTGCTGCTCTAAACACCTATGAAATAGCGGAGCTGGTTGCTAGCGAATTCTAATTCGCTCGGCTAACCTGAATACATGCGCAAGTTCGGGGTATTGGTTATAGCAGCAATTGCTGCATTGGTTTTATCTTCATGTTCAAGCCCAGCTCCTGAAGCAAAGATTAAACTCCCTGAAAAGCCTCCTATTGAAACCCCTGTAGTAAATGAAGCAGACTATGCCGATGGCTACGGAGGCTACATCTTCCGAGTTGGTGGTGGAACTGTTTGGTGCACAATCAACACAACTCCTGGCTTTGCCCTTTGCGAACACAGAGATGTTGATGTTGCCTATGAGATTCCAGAAGCGCCAGCTAGTTGTGAAGGTGCTTGGGGCTACCAGGCAAGACTCTGGGGATTCCAACCGTCAGAGGGACAAGTAGCTGATTGGTTCTGTTCAAGTGGTTTGTATTCAGATCCTGAAGAGGCCTACAGCCTTCCTTCCGGAAGCAAGATTGTTGTTGGCGACATAACTTGTTTTGCTGCAGAAACTGTGGCTCGATGTGACAACAACCAAGATCAGTACTTAGTTCTAGGTGCAGATATCTTTGGGTTTGGTAACTAGTCTTTAGCTTTTAGAGTTACTAC
>JBEDBW010000087.1:0-3469 GCA_041177045.1 Actinomycetota bacterium
ATCCTGCTCTGACTTCTTGAAACCTTTAGGTTTATTGTTTCTACCCACGGTTTAGTACCAGTTGAACTTGTTGGAGTGAGCCATAGCTCCACAAGGAGCACCGTAACGGTTCTTGATGTAGTTCACTCCCCATCGAACCTGAGTCTCTGGGTTAGTTACCCAGTCAGCTCCCATCTCAGCCATCTTCCTACCAGGAAGTGATTGAGGGATTCCATATGCTCCAGAGTTCTTATTCCGAGCATCCCATCTCCAGTTAGATTCTCTCTCCCAAAGAGCCACTAGACAGGAGTACTGATCTCTACCCCAGGAGTTGGATGTGACAAGTTCAAATGCGAACTCTTTGATTGTTCCAGTCTCAGGGGTAGCAGCGTTAGCCACGTAGATAGCTGCTGCTTCATCACCTGTCACGATAGACCAACCGCCACGCTTGAAACTAATCTTCTGCTGGGCTGTGAAGCCATAAATCTGATCTTCTTCACCTGTGTTGGAGTAGGTGGAGTTGTAGGCATAAGCGGAGTTTAGAGCTCCACCGTAAGGGTCAATTACTGTGACCATGGCGTAGCCGGCAACGAATGATATGGCTACAAGGTTGGCGATAGCGAGCTTGAATTTCTTGGCTATTTGAAGTTCTTGGAGTTTAGGAGCGAAGCTCTTCCCGAAGATACGCTGAACAATGCGTTTAGAAAGAGATGGTCTAACCAGCTCGTATCTACCCATTTATTCACCGCCTATGCTCAAAACTCAAGTTTACCTCAAGGGCTTGATTCGGGCTATAGAAAGGCCTATTAGCCCTTAGGAACCAGTTGATTAGGGCATGTCTTGAGCACTCTAGACATTGAATCCCGCTCTGCAGAGGTAACCCAGAGCTTGTATTTGTGCTTCACAGCGATCTGCCTGGCTACGAATGAACACCAGTATTTACGATTAGGCGGTAACCAGGATGCTGCATCGCTATCGCTCTTTCTCTGGTTGGTAGGACCATCAACAGCAAGGAGGTTTAGCGGGTCGTTATAGAAGGAATACCGTTGGCTAAATGAAAGCTTTTGAGCACCTTTTTGCCAAGCATCACTAACGGCTACAACGTGATCTATTTGAACATCATTTGATGTGCCAACACCTCTTACAAAGTAGATCTTCGTTGCTGTGTATGGGTCATTCAAAATGCCAGTTGCAACTGTGCATCTAGGAGATGCTTTCCAAGTAATTGACTTGAGGTCTCGACGAAGAATGAAGTTCCGAGCATCACACTCGCCTATCTTGCCCCAGCCATCGCTAAATAGGTCTCTGTCATAACCGGTCTTTGGTGCTCTACCTTTAACTGGAAGTTTGGCAAGAAGAGCTGTGGCTTTGGTTCCTGTTGCAGCACTAACAACTGCAGTTTGAGATATGGCAGAACTTACGCCAAGTAGAAGCGAAAGTGTTAGAGAACTAGCGATTACTCTTTTGAATCGCTTGTTGGCGTTGGATGCTTTCAACAACCGACTCAAGGAATGCGTCGACTTGATATTCTGCATAGCCACCTCTCTTCGATTTGAAAGTAGCAGTTCTTACTTCCTTTACGACTAAGTCTGCCTTAGTTTCTAAGGATTTCCCCAGTTGAGAACATAATTTATCTACCTGTTTGACGTTATAGCCCTTATTTGGGTACTTACGCTTAGAGAACTTCTTCTTGTTAGGACGATTGCAGCGAGCGAGAAGTTCTTTCCTGAGATTGCCTAGGTCTTCTTCGAACTCGAAGAAACCAAGAGAAATGACTTCTTTATTGAACTCTGAGGCTGCGAAGGCGTCTTCAAGCTTTTCTAGGGCTGCATCAACAACTGAGATGGAATAGCCGTTCTTGACTAGTTTGAATCGGATTGATCTAACATCCAGTGAGGTAACTAACTGTCTTGAAGGTTCGTTGTATTGCTGTCTAGCAAGATTCAGGAATTCATCAACCTGGCTAATGTCATAGCCGAGTTTTTTCTTACCTGATTGAACGAATGCGTAACTCACTTGTCTATTCTCTCAATACTTACTGGAACAAACGGACACTTAGCACCATCAATAGATAGGAGCTAAGTGCAGCTGGAAGCATAGAGTCAAGACGGTCCATGATTCCTCCATGACCTGGAATCAGAGAAGACATGTCCTTCACGCCAAGATCACGTTTGATTAGAGATTCAGCAAAGTCCCCTAGAACAGCAGACATGATGAGTACTGATCCAATAACGAGTCCAAACCACCATGGAAGCTCCAATAACCAAACGGTTTGCAGGGTTGCACTTGCTAAACCAAACAGCGCAGAGATGGCAAAGCCTTCCCAACTCTTCTTAGGGCTAACCTTCGGAAGCATTGGATGCTTGCCTAGTTTTCTACCGAACAGATAGGCACTGCTGTCAATCAGAATGACTGTTGTTACAAAGGTGATAATCCAATACTTACCTTCAACAAAACCATCGTGAGCAGGTTCTCTGAACAAAAGAGCAGCAAAGCTCATAGTTAGTGGGAGGTAGATGACGACGAAAGCAGATGCGGAGAAATCCTTGAAGGCTTCTGAGAAAGATCTCTTGAGTGTTCCACGCTTTATTAGTAGTTCTAGGCTTCTCCAGAGAACCAGTGCTCCAACAATGGCTAATACACCTAACCACTGAGCCCTCTCCCCACCGTAATAAGTCAATGGAATAACAATTAGCGAACCAATAGTTATTGGGATTCGAGGAACATGCCAATTCTTTTGTCTAAGGGCGGTTGATAGTTCCCAAACACCTATTGCAACAGCGGTAGCTAGAACAAATATGAAGAGTTCTTTGACGATAAGTACTGAAGCTAAAAACAAGGCTGAGAGCAATAGCCCAAATATCACCGCTTGGGATAAAGATCTACCTTTAGCTTCTTGAGTACTCAACTAGACCTCGAGAAGTTCTGCTTCTTTACGCTTTAGCGCTTCGTCGATGTTATCGACGTTGGTCTTTGTAATTGCTTCAAGCTCTTTTTCAGCACGAGATAGATCGTCATCTCCAGCTAGACCATCTTTCTTTAAGGCATCAAGATCATCTTTAGCCTTGCGTCTGATGTTTCTAACAGCAACTCTGTGATCTTCTGCCTTGGTCTTTACAACCTTCACATACTCTTTGCGACGTTCTTCAGTTAGATCTGGAAGAGTAACTCGAACTAGAGCACCATCGTTAGTTGGGTTTGCTCCTAGGTTAGGCATGTCTCTAATCGCTTTTTCAATAGCAGCAAGAGCACCCTTGTCATAAGGAGTAACAACAATTGTTCTAGCCTCAGGGTTAGCAATTGAACCAAGAGCAGAAAGTGCGGTTGGTGTGCCATAGTAATCAACCATTAGCTTCTGGAATAGAGCAGGGTTCGCTCTTCCAGTTCTGATAGTTGCAAAGTCTTCTTTAGCTGACTCGACAGCTTTGCCCATCTTCTCTGTGGCGGTTGCCAAGATCTCGTTAATCATGTTTCTCCTTATTTGTGAATC
>JBEDBW010000088.1:0-3455 GCA_041177045.1 Actinomycetota bacterium
GTTGCTACCGCTGCGATCAAGTTCCAGTTGTTCGGCATCAACTCATGGAACATGCTGATGACTGCAACCGGTATTGAGATTAGTGCACCTATTACTAGACGCCAGATCATGAGGGTTAGAGTTCCTCTATCGTTGCCCACTTCATATCCAGCATCTCTAACAGCTTGTACTAGAAGTTCTCTTGAAACCTCGGTGCTGGAACTCACATGGGCTGTTTCGCTGGCAAAGTCAACGTAGGCGTTGACGCCAGCTACTTTATTCAGGTTCTTTTCTACTCGACGTGCACAAGCCGTGCAGGTCATCCCCTGAATATCTAGTTCTAACTTAATTTGTAGCCAGCCTCTTCAACCGCTGCAGTTACCTGAGCATCATCAACACTTTCGTCAACGCTGAGGGTAGCTGTTCCATTGGCGGAAGATACCTTTACATCGGCTGCTCCTGGAAGTTTAGATAGCTCCTTGGTAACTGACATCTCGCAGTGCCCGCAGGTCATACCCTCAATTTTCAGATCGATAACTTTAGACATTGTTTCCTCTCGTTGCCTCAATTATCCCACCGAGTTCTCTCTCGTTTACCGTTGAGTTTTGCTGTTCGCCCAAGACGTAACCTGTTCCTTCAAATCTTCAGGTTTGGGTGCTAGCATTTAGAAATGAGAACTCGTAGCCGAACTGTTGGGTTAGCAGGGACTGTTTTAGCCCTGTCAATAAGCCTGTCTGGCTGTGCTGCTAATGGAGTAATTGACCTGAGCAACGACACACCTGGCATGGACCATGGCGGCCACATGATGTCCATCTTCGACAAACAATCGTTTGCGCTAGCCATGATTCCTCACCATGAACAGGCCATAACCATGTCTGAATTAGCCAAAGCAAACACAACAAACCCAAAGGTTCTAGCAATAGCCGAGCAGATCAGCCGCGAACAGAGTTCTGAAATCGAACAGATGACCCCATGGCTTGAGGGCAAGGCAGTTGATTACAACATGCTCATGGAAGGAATGCTCACAGACTCTCTCCTTGAGGATTTGGCCAACGCCAAAGACGCTGAATTCGACAAGCTGTATGTCAAACTCATGCTCATTCATCACGATGGAGCTATTTCTATGGCCACAGTCGGAGCGGATACCCCAGACAGCGAACTCGTAGAACTTTCAAAGGAAATCATACGAATGCAGACCCTCGAGATTGAAGCTCTGCGAGAGATATTGAATTAGCCTGGCTAGAAATGCCAATAAGAAAGCCCCGAGGTCCAAGGACTTCGGGGCTTTATCTTGTGGACCTAAGGGGATTTGAACCCCTGACCCCCTGCATGCCATGCAGGTGCGCTACCAGCTGCGCCATAGGCCCATGTAACTCCCCCTAGATTACTACAAATCTGAAGTTAGGGATTGGTGATGACGGAGGGTGGCACCGTATTGAAGAAAAATCTAAAAATTTTGGGCTAGTTTTCAGGTTTAGGCGTGTCGCCCAATGTTTGTATGCCAAAGTATAGATACGTCAGAACTGGATAACGGGACTCAAAGCCCACAGTTGTATGACGGGTTATCACCGTTCCACCTCATTCAATAACCCATCGAAAGGTTAGTCAATTGACTACATCCAAATTAAGCCTTAAAGGCCGCATCACAGCACTATCAGCTTCACTTGCAGTAGCAGCATTGGCACTAACAGGCTGTGCACCAGCCGAAAAAGCAGACTTCGGGGAGCTAAACGTTCAGCTTTCTTGGATCAAGAACTCAGAGTTTGCTGGTGAGTTCTTTGCTGTAGAGAACGGTTACTACACAGACGCTGGATTCTCAAGCGTAAACCTAGTTGCAGGTCCTGCAGCAACAGAGGCTGAAGTTCTTTCAGGAAACGCTCTAGTTGGTATTGCTAACCCAATCTCAACTGCTCCAATCATCTTGGGTGAGAACGCACCTCTAAAGATCATTGGTACTACCTACCAGAAGAACCCATTCACAATTTTGTCTCTAAAAGATGGTGGCAACATTGCAACCATTCAGGACCTAATTGGTAAGCGTATTGGTGTTCAGGCTGGTCCTAACGAGACATTGTTCGACGCTTTGCTAAAGGCAAACGGTATCGATGCTTCTAAGGTAACTAAGGTTCCTGTTCAGTACGATCCAGCCCCACTAGTAAACGGTGAAGTTGATGGTTTCTTGGCTTATGTAACAAACGAGTCTTTCGTTGTTGCAGACCAGGGCTACGAAGTAACCAACCTGCTATTTGCTGACAACGGTCTTCCGTTTGTTACTGAGAGCTTTGTTGTTACTCAGGACTCAATTGACAACAACCGTGCTGCTCTAAAGGCATTCCTAAAGGCAACAATCCTTGGTTGGAAAGACTCAATTGCTGACCCGAATGGTGGAGCAGATCTTGCTCTAAACGTCTACGGTGCAGACCTAGGTCTAAACGCTGACAAGGAGTACTACCAGTCGAAGACTCAGAACGAGATCCTTGTTCAGACAGATGAGACTGCAGCAAACGGTCTATTCACAATCAGCGATGCAATGATTGCTCAGAACTTAGCAACCCTAAAGGCTGCTGGTTACACAATCGCTGCTAACCAGCTATTCGACATGAGCCTTCTAAAAGAGGTTTACGAAGAAAACCCAGAACTAAAGGGCTAATTCACCAAATGTCTAGCACTACCGATGCCACTGCTCAGAGTCATGCTCTGGGCAGTGGCATCACCATTTCCAATTTATCTAAGACCTTCAAAATAGGTAAAGAAAAGATTGTCGCTATCGACAATGCTTCCCTGCATAGCGACAAAGGTTCATTCCTGTCTTTGCTTGGACCTTCTGGTTGCGGTAAGTCAACCATTCTTAGAATTCTGGCAGGGCTTGAAACTCCTACCTCAGGCTTTGCAACAGTCGAAGGTAAAGATCCTCAAGATCTTCGTAAGAACCACGAACTAGGTATTGCATTCCAGGATTCAGCCCTACTTCCTTGGCGAAGTGTTGAATCAAACATCAAGCTTCCTCTTGAAATCTCAGGAGAAGAACTAGACCCTAAAGTTCTAGAAGACATCATCAAACTTGTTGGTCTTCAGGGATTCGAGAAAGCTAAACCAGCTCAGCTATCCGGTGGTATGCGTCAGCGAGTGTCTATTGCTAGAGCACTTATCGTTCAGCCTTCTGTATTGCTTCTAGATGAGCCTTTCGGAGCTCTTGATGACATGACAAGACAGCGTTTGAACTTAGAGTTGCTTCGTATCTGGACAGAGAAGCCAGCTACAACTCTTATGGTTACTCATGGAATTTCTGAAGCTATCTTCCTAAGCGATCAGGTAGCGGTTATGAGTGCAAGACCTGGTCGTATTCAAGAAATCATTGAAGTGGATCTTCCTAGGCCTAGAAACATTGAAATGATGAGATCTCCTGAATTCCATACTCTTGTTGACCAGGCATCTGAGCTACTGTTTGGAGCTCACGGCGAGTTAGCTGCAGATGA
>JBEDBW010000089.1:0-5497 GCA_041177045.1 Actinomycetota bacterium
GTGATGCTCACGATTACAGCAGCATCTGTTCTTGGGAAGTGTTGTCTATCTTCTGAAACACAAAGTCTTGACCAGCCACCTTGCTGCATAACTGTGATAGCTCCGCAGTTAGGGCAGTGCTGATGGGTTTCGTGCCAGTTATGTATAGCTAGTGCTTGAGTAAACAGTGCTGCATCCCTTGGATGTAATCCAGCACCACTTCTTCTAAGTTCATGCCATTTAGAATCATCAGGCTCTATAGCTTTAGCAGCGTTATCGCTTAGAACTGAAAGTACGACTGCTGTGCCAATCTTTTGATCCCCTAGTTCAACAGTTGTTCTACCTAAATAGACCCTGTATTTGCCAGCAGTAGCTTGCTCAGTAGTAAGAAGTCTTAGATGGTCTCTGGTTCTAGCCATAGTTTGTCAAAAAGCTCAGCATCATCCCGTGCTTCGGCATCACGGTTAAGTACCGCTTGGGCCATTGGCAAAACTAATGGGATGCTCATGATTCTTTCTTTATGTTCGATCTCTAATGCGTGGCGATAACAGGAGTTATCGAAGTTTTTGTCTAACCTAAAAACTATGGGTAAACCTTCCTTGATTTTAGCGGCGTTAGCAGCCGATGCTCTGCCTGGCCTACATTTCGTTCAAGTTCAGAACCTGACCAGAGACGATGCAGCTGTGGCTGTTGAACTATTGACCACAGACGATGGTCGCCTCATCCTTCTGAAATCCCCACTGGACTCGCTAGCCAACACAGATCTGGGCACAGAGGTAAGAGCCCTACAGGTTCTCAAGAACGTTTCGCTGCCTTTTGGTATCTCTTCATATCTGGGTAAAACCTCTCCTAAAGCAATTAGAAATGCCTTGGCCTTTGAATACGTTCCAGGTGCTCCAGCTGATTTATCTCGATTGAGGTTAGATGATGGGCTAGTTAGCTCTATCGGTCAGGCTATCTCTGCGATTCACTCAATTCCTGCTTCCCTAGTTGCTGATGCTGGTCTACCTGAGTATGAACCAGCTGAGCGAGTAAGAACACTTGTTGCTGAATTTGATAGAGCGATGGATACCGGCAAGGTTCACCCTGATCTACTTGAGCGTTGGCAGACTGCGCTATTTGATGTGAACCTATTCAAATATCGCCCAACAGTAATTCATGGCTTTCTAAAGAGTGACTTCCTCCTCGCCGAGGGCGATCAGGTTGTTGGAGTTATTGAATGGGGCCAGCTATCTATTGACGACCCTGCCATGGACCTAGCCTTCTTCTACAACGAGGCATCTGAAGAAACTGCTGAAGCACTGGTTCTTGCTTATGAGGGCTCGACTAAGGCAGATAGAAACCTAAGACAAAGAGCACAGCTTCACTACGAGCTAACCCATGCCACTTTCCTTCTTGAAGCTCTGGCTAGAGGAGACGAAGAAGAGATTGAAGAAGCTATTTCAACAATCACCTGGCTGCACGAAAGACTAGTTGCTGGTGAACTTCCTTCCCTAAAGCCAACTGATTTCACCACCAGCTCCCCTGAGGTCATCGTGCCAATCTCCCAGGCGGCGTCCTTCACCGCTCCAGTGACCATAGTTAGCGAGTCAATTGAAATAGTTGACTTGGCTGAGGTTAGCCCTGTGGCATCAAGCCAAGAGCCAGAGCCTAAAAAGGACGAAGACGAAGTTTTCTAGAGGGTTTTTATCTAGCCCTAGGTGAAGGTAATCTAGGGAGTAAGAAAAGAAAGAAGCGTCATGGAAATCAGAATCGGTCTACAAAACACCGCTCGTGAACTGTCCTTTGAATCAAAGCAGAGTGCAGGAGAAATCGAGAAGAGCGTTGAAAGTGCCCTTAGTTCTGGTGCAAAGCAACTAAAGCTAACCGATGAAAAAGGTCGAGTCTTTATTGTTCCTGTTGACGCCCTAGCGTACGTAGAGATCGGTGCTGAAGAAGCCCGAAGAGTTGGATTTATTGCCTAATGGAAATTGCATTCATTCTTGTTTATGGTTCACTACTTGGTCTGATGGCCCCTTACATCATTTCTGGCAGCGAAAACTATGGCGTACTACTACCGCCAGCCCTTGCACTTATTTACGGTTACTTTGTCTGGGCAGTATTCACCTGGGTTGGTCTTAGCTACAACGAGTTCTGGATCTGGGCAATCACAATGCTGGGTATGCCAGTAGTAATGATTGTTGGAATTCGTATTATTCGTCACAGACGATTAGCCAAAGAAACTGCAACTGTTTAGGTTTAGGCAGCTAGACCAATAGCTTCCATGCGGAGACCATGTGCTCCGGTTAGTTCAGAAATAAGTGGCTCAAGTTTTGCATAAGCTGCCAAGTTAACCTGGTTCTCTTCCTCAACACTTAGCTTTGTGGTCTTGGTAACGTGAGCAAGTTTGCGATTATCAAAAGCTGCTCTTAGTTCTAGAAGCACATCGCCCATCAGTCTTCTTCCCCAAAGAGCTAGACGGTGACCTAGTACTGGATCTGCTTCAATTGATTCGCTCAAGACTCTCTTAGCAAACTTTTCAAAAGTCTTATCTTTAAGTGCTTTCTCAACTTCAGCTTGCAGATCATCATCCAAACCAGATGCTAGACGTGAATAGAAGTCATCAAGGAGACCTGAAGTTAGATAAACCTTTATCACTACCTCATACCAATCGAGACCACTGGTGTTTGAGTGGAAGACAGCAATACGTTCTTTGAACGGATTCATCTCAGCTGCAGGATCTGCACCTAGCTCAACTAGTTTCTTTGAAAGTTGGCGATACTTATCAAAACTCTTCGCTGTTGCTTCACTTAGTTCTGCTTTGTATTGGGTGTTAGGTGAATACTTCAATGCAGCAGTCAAGATTTCAAAGTTAGCTAGCTGAAGGTAAGCCAATTGACCTAGGAAAGCTTTAGGTTCTGGTGTGTATGGCTTTAGGTTGATCGCCTTGGTATTTCTAGCGACCTTCTCCTCACTGCGAGGAGCGACAGTAAGTTGCTTGGCAACTTTACGCAGACGCTTAAACCATTCGAACACCGAACCATCTTAACCTGCCAAATAGATGGTTAGACTTGCCTAGATAAGACAGGCGGCCAAAACTATTGGATTTTAGCGAATTAGGCATCGATTCAGACATCGTTGCTGCCCTTGCCTCAAAGGGCATAACTCAACCATTCCCTATTCAGGAGCAGGCTATTCCCCTTGCCCTGACTGGCCAAGACCTAATTGGTCAGGCAAAGACAGGCACTGGTAAAACTCTAGGCTTTGGCCTTCCAATCATTCAAAGACTTGGTACTGACCCAGCTCACGGAGCTAAGGCACTAGTTGTTGTGCCAACTCGTGAATTAGCTATACAGGTAGCAGAAGACCTCACTTTAGCTTCTTCTAAAAGAAACCTTCAGGTTGTTGCCATCTACGGTGGTAAGTCATATGAAGGTCAAGTAGCTCAGATTGATGCTGGAGCACAACTTATTGTTGGAACCCCTGGTCGTCTAATTGACCTTAGCAACCAGAGAAAACTAGATCTATCAAAAATTGAATGCATGGTTCTAGACGAGGCAGATGAGATGCTAGACCTCGGCTTCCTTCCTGATGTTGAAAAACTATTTGCTTTCACACCAGCTGGACGTCAGACCATGTTGTTCTCAGCAACAATGCCTGGACAAATTGTTTCACTTGCTCGCAAGCGCAAGTATCAGAACAAGCCTGTTCACATTAGAGTCAATGACCCAGATGAAGGTCACACCAAAGCAGACATTAAGCAGTTCTTCTACCGTGCTCACGCAATGGATAAAGATGAAGTGGTTGCAAGAATCCTTCAAGCTGAAGGAAGAGGCAAAACAGTTATCTTCACCAAGACAAAAAGACAAGCAGCCAAGGTTGCAGATGAACTATCAGATCGTGGCTTTAGTGCAACTGCTCTTCATGGAGATATGTCTCAAGAAGCTAGAGAAAAGTCGATGGATGCTTTTAGAAGTGGCAAGAAAGACATTCTTGTTGCAACAGAAGTAGCAGCTAGAGGTATTGATGTTGATGATGTTACTCACGTAATCAACTACACAGTTCCGGAAGACGAAAAAGCATACTTACACAGAACAGGTAGAACCGGTCGTGCAGGTAGAACTGGTATAGCTGTTACTTTTGTTGACTGGGAAGATCTTGCTCGCTGGTCACACATCGATAAGGCTCTAGAACTAAACACTCCAGATCCAATCGAGACCTACTCTTCATCCCCACACCTTTTCACAGACCTAGATATTCCAGCAGGAACTAAAGGAAGAATTGCTGCAACTAAGCGTCCTTCTGATTGGAAGCCAGGCGATCATGAAAAGCCGAAGGGTCAAAGAGGGGGCAATGGATCAAAGCCTCAGAGAAAGCCTCAGGGTAATTCTTCAAAGCCACAAGGCTCAAATACTCAGACTCCAAAAACTCCGAGCAATCGTCCACCAAGGAACAGAACTAGAACTAGAAAGACCAGCGAATAGTTTTAGAACTCGTGGTTCAAAGTTGGTTTAGTTCCAGTTCCTAATTCAAGGATTCTCTTTAGCATCTCAACTGATGTTGAGTGAAGACCAAGCGGATTATGAGCCTTCACAGACAAACCGTGATAATCGCTTGATCCTGTAGTTATCAGACCTTTTTCCAGAGCAAATGCTTCAAGGACTTCTCTTGTTCCTTGGCTTACTTCTTTATGCTCTGTCTCTAAACCAAGAAGGCCTGCATCAACCATTGCCTCAAAGTGTTCCCTAGGGAAGAAGCTTGGCTGAGTATCTTCAGAACTTGTTCTTGCTAGCGGATGGGCAATTACGGGAACTCCCCCAGCTTTTCTAACAATCCTGATTACATCCAGCACATCAGGAGCTTCATTTCTTACGTAGTAAGGGCTGTGCTTTCCGATTGGAGAATCAACGGCACCAAACACATCTCCGACGCTGTCGAATTCTCCAAGGTGAACAAGCGCAGTAGCAATGTCAGGTCGCCCCAAAGTAGAACCATCTTGAGCAAGCTCTAAAACAAGTTCATAAGAAAGCTTCGGATATTTAGCCTGCAAATTTTCAACGAACTTTTTAGTTCTAACCTCACGATTGGCTTGGTTTTTCTCCAAAACATCCTTGAGTTCTTCATTTTCTGGATCCGGAAGGTAAGCAAGCAGATGAACTCCGAAAGAATGAATACTTCCGTTGCTAGAAGGAACTCTGCCTTCTGTTGTTATCTCAATACCTGGGATAAAGGAAAGACCTAACTCGTTGGCTAATTCTGCGGCTTTAGCCCAGCCATCAGTTCTATCGTGGTCTGTTAGAGCAAATACATCGACGCCTGATGCCTTGATTAATGGGATGAGCTCTTCAACGGTGTCAGCTCCATCAGAGTTCTTGGAGTGAATATGGAGATCTATCTTCATAACGATTCCTTTTCTACTCTTTCAAGATACAGGCAACCACCGATACCAAGGCTTGAAAACTGGCAGAATAACTTTTATGAGCAAAGATGCAACCAAGAAACTAAATGCCCGCGGAACAGCACGTTCACACAGACCGAC
>JBEDBW010000089.1:5511-6579 GCA_041177045.1 Actinomycetota bacterium
CCCAAGACAAGGTTGCTCCTTTCGCTAAGAAACGCAGAGATGCTGTTGCTAAAGCTTTCCCTGGCAAAGTTCTAGTAATTCCAGCAGGTGGCGAGATCACTAGATCAAACGACACCAACTATCGCTTCAGAGCCCACTCTGCTTTTGCTCACCTAACTGGTTGGGGTTCAGCAACAGTTCCAGATTCAGTTCTAGTCATTGATGCAAGAGGTAAGACTGCTAAGTCTGTGCTCTACTTCAGAGAAACTGCCGGTAAGAATACAGACGAGTTCTTTGCTGACGTAATGATTGGTGAATTCTGGGTTGGTTCACGTCCAGGACTAAAGCATGTTTCTTCTCTACTAGGACTTCCAACAAAGTCTCTGGCTAAATTTGAAGTAGACCTAAAGGCAATCAACTCCAAGCAAGTTCTAACAATGGAGAAGAGCACCGCTCTTGTTGAGTTTGTAAGCGAACTTCGCCTAATCAAAGACTCTTATGAAATCAAAGAGATGCAGAAATCTGTAGATGCCTCTGTTCTAGGTTTCGAAGCTGTTGTGAAGAGTCTTAAGGCTGCAACTAAGCATCCTCGTGGGGAACGAATTATTGAAGGTGCATTCTTTGCTAAGGCAAGAGCAGAAGGAAACGATCTCGGCTATGACACTATTGCTGCTGCAGGAAACCATGCCTGCACACTGCACTGGATCATCAATGACGGTCCTGTAAAGCCAGGTGAACTCCTTCTTCTAGATGCTGGCGTTGAAGTAGATAGCCTCTACACAGCGGATATCACTAGAACTCTTCCTATCAATGGAAAGTTCAGCAAGATTCAGAAAGAGATTTACCAAGCGGTACTAGATGCAGCAGATGCCGTGTTCGCTATTGCAAAGCCAGGAGTTACCTATTCTGAGATGCACAAGACAGCAATGAGAGTTATTGCGCAAAAGACATCAGAGTGGGGTTTCTATAAAGGTGGTTATGAGGAATCTCTAAAGCCTGAGAACCAATGGCACCGCCGTTACATGATTCATGGAACAGGACACCACCTAGGTCTAGATGTGCACGACTGTGCTCAGGCCAGAAAAGAAA
>JBEDBW010000090.1:0-4465 GCA_041177045.1 Actinomycetota bacterium
GTACCTAGATGACCTAGCGTTCAATGGCGCAGTCGGCGCATCAATTCCTGGTGGTGGTGGCGGCGGAGGCGGCGGAGGCGGAAACGCTGGTGCTGGTGAAGCAGTCGAAACTCTTCTAACTTTTGAAGGTAACGATTCTCTCGGCGGGCTTCTTACAGGAACAGCAGTTGCAGACCAACCTCACGGCGTTTTTGGTGGAGCTTCAGCAGTTATCACAGAAGCTCCTGCAGGAGGTCTTGGCGGTAACGTCTTGGCCATCACAAAGGCTGGAGCAGAATGGTCTGGAGTAAATGCACTTGTCAGCCTTGACGGTTCTTACCGATACAGCGACGCGACTAACACAAAGGTAACTTTCAACTACTACTCCCCTAAAGGTGGCAGCCCGGTTGGATTGGAACTTTGGAATGGCGCTACATTAGCTGTTTCAATGACCCAGCCTGCTAATGCTGGTTGGAACAACATTGAGTTCGATCTATCAACCTCTTCAGGATGGTCAAGCTTAGTCAAGTACGACAAGCTAGTTATCTTCCCTGACTTCCAGGTATTAGCAGCAAACGAAGTCTTCTACTTGGACAACCTTGCCGTCAATGGAGCAGTAACTCCTCAGATCACTATCGTGCCTGTTGTTCCAGAACCGCCAGCAACTAAGGTCAAGCCTTCTGTTAGAAAGGCAGCTTCTGTGTCAACTAAGACACCTAAGGTTGGAGTCACCCTGACTGCTTCTAGGTCTATACAGTGGAAGCTCAACTATCACTTACAAGTACCTGGTACCGCTGTTCAGTTCTTGGTAAGACAGCTCTAAAGTCAAAGCCAGCTGCATCAGCTAAGTGCTCAGTAATCTCTGGAAAGACTTCTAGCTCATTGAAGCTAAGCAAGTCTGATAAGGGTAAGTACATCAGAGTCATGGTTACAGCTAAGAACTCTAAGGGCACTATCTATAACCTTTCCAAGTCAACAACTAAGAAGGTTATTTAGCCGACTAAAGAGCTTATGACTAAACCCCCGAAGATCACTCTTCGGGGGTTTAGTTGTTTAAGACTTAGCTAACTGCTTTTTTGATCAGAGCTTTAATTTCAGCCTCAACCTTTGGGGTTAGTTTCGTAAGAGCATATGACGATGGCCAGAATGTTCCAGTGTCCAAGTTAGCGTGCTCAGAAAAACCTAGAGTTGAAAGTCTAGTTTTGAACTTGGCTGCGTTTTGGAAAAAGATGATGACTTTACCTGTCTTACCTGGAGTGTAGAAGGCAGGCATGCCATACCAAGTCTTTGGAATTAGATGAGGAGCGTTCTTAGCAACAAGTTCTTGAATCTTGAGGGCCATGGCTTTTTCATCCTTTGGCATCTCATTCACCTTCTCCATGAAAGCTTTTAGATCAGCTGCTCCACTGGCTGCCTGCTTGGCTTCAGCGGCTCTGTCTTTCATAGCCTGGCGTTCTGCAGCTGTGAAACTTGCAGTTGTTTTCTTCTCGGCCATGGGACTTCCTTTCAACTAATACATCTAATTTTAAGGCACTGTTTTGGCGTAACCTTAACCAATGAGTGATCTAGACGCAGTCGGCCAGAGGGATAACTGGATTTGCTGGATATGTGATGAGCCAGTAGATGCCGAAGGGTCTGTCAACAATGACCGCGGACCTTCGGCAGATAGCTACTTTGTTGTCAAAGCCAAAAAGGGCGAAAAAGCCAATGAGCGTCTAGCCCATAGAGCGTGCAACACCATGAAGGGCAAAATTGACCCTGTTATTCAGTGGCCTTCTCATCTAATGGTGTTTGAACCAGCTCCGATTATTGCAACAGTAGAGCGGTTAGCTAAGAAGGGTGGCAAAGAGGCTATTGGTCGCTGTGCCGATAGTAAAGATGCCGACCTCGCATCATCTTGGCTAGTAGATCGACTTTCTAGGTTTGCACCTGACTCAGAGTTCAAGGTCGACATCATTCAAGGTGGCGGTCAGTACGTTCTCGTGCTGAAAGCTAACTAACGTGGCTAAGCCAATCAAAGTCATTTTCCTAACCTTCTACTTTGAAGCTTGGGATGCCTTTGATGATATCTATAGACAGATGAAATCTGACTCTAGATTTGATCCAATGGTTATCACAATGCCTAGAAAGCTAACCGGTTATGAAAAGTTTCGTGATGAGGAACTAGTTAGCTCATACCTAGACACCCTCGGCATTGATCACGAGCGATTCCAGTTCAAGAAGAGTAAAGATGGTCTAGCAAGACTCAAGGATTTAGCTCCAGACTATTTATTCTTGAACTACCCTTGGCAAAGAAATTACAAGAAGAACTACCAGATAGAAAAACTGGTTGAGTTCACCAAGGTTTGTTATGTTCCTTACTTCTCAACTTCACTAGTAAATGAACCAGGTGTTGATGGAGTGGCTCTTCATCAGTACACTCAACCAACTCATGAGCAAGCTCACATGGTTTTCCTGCAGGATGCTGATACTAAAGAAGCTTTTGATAGTAACGGTAGAGCTGATCACGCTTTCCTAACCGGTACACCGAAGATTGATGCACTTCTAGAAGCTAAAGACAAAGTTGAACCAGCCTGGCCAATTGAAAGAACTCTAAGTGATGGCACAAAGCCAAGGAGGGTAATCTGGGCACCTCACCATAGTTATGGTGCTAGCTGGTTGAACTTCGGTCACTTCACCAATCAAAAAGATTCAATGCTTGAGTATGCTCAAAAGAATCCGGATATTGATATCGTGCTCAGGCCCCACCCATTCCTATTTGGAACTTTGACTGGTAGAGATTTGATGACTCCTGATGAGCTAACCGATTGGCGAATGAAATGGGATTCACTCCCAAACACATTTACAGACATCGATGGACCCTTCACATCTTTAGCTCTCGCATCAGATGTCATGATCACTGATGGAGTTTCATTTATTGCTGAATACCCTCTTGTAACTAGAAAGTCTGTTATTTTCTGGGAGAAGCCAGATCACTGGGAGTTCTCTCCTCTGGGCAAGATTGCCGCAGCTACAACTCACACGGTGTCTTCCATGCAGCAGGTCGTGGAGGCCTTGGAACTGGCTAAGGCGGGGAAACTAGCTCCTAAGGTGCAGGAGATAGACGCTCTAATCAAGGCTGTTAGACCAGGTAAGACCAGTGCCGCTACAGCGATTGTGAGCCTAGTTCTAGGCGATTACGCCTCAGATAAAGGGGATTAGCACCCTTAGAGGGCTAAAAGTACCAATTTGAGCCCGAGAGAGTAGATTAGAGCCTGAAATGAAAAAACTTCCAAGGCTTTCGGCAACTCAGTCGATTGCAGCAGCCTTCACGGCTCTAATTGTTACAGGCACAGTACTTCTAATGTTGCCGATCTCTTCTGCATCAGTAGAAGCAACAAACTTCTTCGATGCCCTCTGCATTTGGTGTCCAGGTGGGTGGTATCGGAATCATCGCTTTCGCGACTCTCGTGGCTTTTCTTTTGGATGGAAAGATTTCTATCAAGAACAGATCCACAGTTCAAGCTGAATCTTCTGCACCTAGGAAGATGGACATCAAGTCGTACTTGAGAACAATTGTGAAGATGCTCCTATTCTTCCAATCCATTCTGTTTGTGATCTTGGCAGTTAGATTCTTTACTGAGTATGGCTATTCATGGGATAAAGCTATATCCCACGGAGCATTCCACTCTCTTATGACTGTCAATCACGCAGGGTTCGCGTTGTATGCGGACAGCATGATTAGCTTCGCTAAAGACCCTTGGATAATTCTCTCCATGGTTGTTTTTGCAATTGTTGCTTCTTTCGGTATTCCAGTTCTTTCTGAGATTAGAGATCGACTAAAGCTCGTTGTTTACAAGAGATTGGGTAAGGACGCTGGATACACCGTTCCAAAGCAGTGGTCCTTAAACTCACGAATTGTTTTATGGGCTACCTTGTTCTTGACAGCTGTGGGTACATTAGGCACAGCAATAGCAGAGTGGAACAATCCAGACACTATTGGTTCTGATAATCCATTACAAAAACTAATGTCCAGCCTCTTCAATGCTTCAATGACTCGTACGGTTGGCTTCAACTCAATTCCTACGGGGGAGATGGATCCAGGCTCTTGGATTGGTTACAACATACTGATGTTCATCGGTGGAGCTAGCGGTTCTACCGCAGGTGGTATCAAGATTGGTACTGCTGTAATTCTTATCTTTATCGTTTACACAGAAATACGTGGAGATGCAGCAGTCAACGTTGGAAACAGAAGACTGCCAAGGTCTATGCAGAGACAAGCTCTAACAATTGTCACCCTTTACTCTGCAGTGATTATCGGTGCACTCTTCATTCTTAGATTTACTACTAACTTCACTACAGACCAATTGCTCTTTGAGATTATTTCCTCAATTGGAACTGTGGGTCTCTCTACCGGTATTACCCCAGATCTTCCCGACCATGCCAAGTTCTTGCTCTCACTAGTAATGCTGTTTGGTCGTCTAGGCCCTATCGTTGTTGCCACCTC
>JBEDBW010000091.1:0-5574 GCA_041177045.1 Actinomycetota bacterium
GCAATCGCGAGTCCACCAAGTAACAGCATGACAAACTGAGCCGGTTGAATGTTTTGATATCCCGCCTGTATCAGTAGATTTTCTATCTTGTTCAAAGTCGAACCTCAACCCAATTGCCTTTGGCATCTGACTTGATTACCTGAGACACTTCCCTTCTGCCCTGACTGTCCATCTGGCAGTGGACAACAAGACCGATAGTTCTCTCCACTGTTTGTGAAACGAACGAAGCGGGTATGTTTTCTCCAGCGAGCAAAGGCAGCAACTTTAGCTTTTCCAAAGCTTCAAATGCTGAGTTCGCATGTATTGTGCAAAGCCCTGCTATTCCAGAATTAAGGGCAATCAAAAGATCAAGCGCTTCAGCCTGCCTCACTTCGCCGATGACCAATCTAGTTGGCCTCATTCTTAGTGCCTCTTTGACTAGTCTTCGAAGAGTTATCTCGCCAACGCCTTCAAGGTTTGCCTGTCTGGCTTGCATGGCAACCCAATCCAGATAATTGGTTCTAATCTCAAAGGTTTCCTCAACACTTACTAAGCGGTCAGTTTCTGAACCCACATCTAGCAGTGCACATAACATCGTTGTTTTCCCCGCTTGGGTTGCTCCAGAAACCAAAATGTTTTGACCTGCTAGAAATTCAGCAGCTAGGAAGTTCGCCATTTCCAATGAAATGGCCCCGAGTTGAATAAGACTTTGAAGCGTAAAGACGCGACTGGGAAACTTTCTAATGTTTACTGACCAGTGATCTCTGGTTACATCAGGAATCACAACATGCAATCTAGAACCGCCTTGCAAGGTTGAATCAACAAATGGCTCTGATCTATCTAGTCGTCTACCTGAATCTCGGAGCATGCGCTCCACCATTTGACGAATATCGAGAGCCGTTAGGTTTAGATTCAGCTGTCTCTTCAGTGAGTTCTCATAGACAAAAACTTTGTCAGGGGCGTTGATCCAAATTTCTTCAATGTCAGGGTTAACAATCAATTCATCAAGCGGCCCATAACCTGAAAGAGCACTTCTAACCTCTCCGACGAGGTTTGATTCAACTAACTGCGGTAGGTCCTGTCCGCCTTCAAAGGCTTCATCAACGGCTTTAGAGATAGCCTGATCGATCGATTCAGGGCCAGTGGATAGCAGTGTTCTGGCTCTCTCAGCGACGAGTTGGACTGTTTCTCTGGGCATGACCCCATGTTTACAAATCCCAAGATATGTTGCTCAGGTTCTCCACAGGCAAAGCTTTCATTTTTCACATAGAATAGGAAGGCTCGCGGGAGTGGCGAAATTGGCAGACGCACTAGATTTAGGTTCTAGCGCCTTAGGCGTGTGGGTTCAAGTCCCACCTTCCGCACCAGCAACAAAGAAGCTGGCTCTTGAATAAAGAGCCGGCTTTATTTGTTTAACTCTTGTACAGCACGGACCGCTGCATCAGCGTCAATGATGCCAATTCCACATTCTCCAGTGGTGAGAGTGCTTCCATCGTTCAAGGTGGTCTCCACCATTTGATATTCACAATCAGAGTTTGGATTGAATGACCTTGCTGTGCTGCTCAGAATCTCCCAAACCTGAATGTAGGTAAGAGATGGACGAATCGAATACATGAGAGCTACAACACCAGCAGCGATAGGTGAAGCCATGCTGGTACCTTGCTCAGCTCCATAGGTAGCTCGTCCCGGACCAGTCTTACCATCGTTAGTAGTTGACCAAATCAGACCACCAGCAGGTTTGTTGAGACCCACGCGATCGTCGCCACCAGGAGCTGATATGTCCACTCCAATGTATAAACCTTGTGTGTTTGAGTAGCCAGAGTAGTTGCTGTAGTAAGAACGATCTCCAGTGAAACCGGTGGCACCAATTGTGATGTTGCCATAACAGTTTCCTGGATATGAGTTCGTAGCAAGCTGGTTGTCATTACCGGCTGAAGTAACTATGGTTACGTTTCTTCTCTTTGATTCATCGATTGCCAATTGTGTTGGTGAATTTGAATAGCAGGTAGAAAAAGTTGATGAACCGATGGACAAGTTGATTACCTTTGCTGGATTCGGGTTCTGAATAATTCCAGTTAGTTTCACCCCAAGTGCCCAGTTGATGCCCGCTGCGATATCGCTCTCAGATCCACCATTCACGCCTAGAACTCGAACAGGTGAAATCTTTACCTTAGGTGCAATTCCTGTAATTCCAATGTCGTTTGTTTCCGCCGCAATGATTCCTGAAACGTGGGTTCCATGCCAAGAGCTCGGTATCGATGCGCTCTCGTAATCACCAGGGTCTGAAGGGTTGGCATCTCTGCCATTACCGTCTCTCGAATTTGCTGTGTCGGTAATCATGTCATAGCCGGTGACAACATTGGCATCTAGATCAGGATGCGATGTTATGCCAGTATCTAGAACTGCGACAACAATTGACGGAGCTCCTTGGGTTATCTTCCAGGCCTTTGATGCGTTGATTCCATATGATCCATCTAGATACCACTGCTGAGTCTTCATTGGATCAAATACTTCAGCCACCGGAGTTGAAGAGACTGAGCCACGTTTGTTTGTTGCGGTAACAATCACCTGATAGTTCTTGCCCGCTTGAAGACCGCTCAACGTGCAAGAAACTCCTGTTGAAGAACACGTTGCCTGGGATGTATCTGCTGCTGTTGCTGTGACGGAGTAACTTACAGGTAAACCACCACGTTCAACTGAACCTTGAGTAACCCATGCCACGACAGGTTTGGTAGATGTGATGTTGCCCAAGGATTGCAGAACTGGTGCTTGGGGAACAGCAGTGGGGATTACTTTGGCAACCGAAGAGTCTTTGCTGATTGCCATGTACTTTGAGTTACCGGTCTTGGTGATGGTTGCAACTTTGAAACTTGCTTGCTCACCAGGAATTAGAGCATTACTAACTGTTATGGATGTTGCTCTACTCTTTGTGTTGCTAACAATAACGACATACTTTTCTAAAACTTTGTCGTACTTACTTATCCGGTAACCCCAAAGGAAACCACCGTTTAGTGTCTTTGGTGCAACCCAACTCAAGTTAACTTTAGCTTTGGTTCGAGCGCTAGAGGTCCATCCGTCTTTAGCAATAACTTTAGATGGTGCAGCACTGGCCTTTAGATTGGAAAGCTTTGGAGTAGCTAAGTTGTATCTTGCCTTAGTTAGTAAGTGATCTAGATAGACGGCCTCAACACTCGGACTCTTGGCAACTTGATTCGCAATAGCAAGTGCTTCGCTCTCGGTTAGTTGCTTTTGAAACTTAGCTGTGTGAAGTCCAAGACCTACGTCCACGCCAGACTCTAGTTTCTGTTCTGCAAGATTGAGTGCAACCTGGTTGCCAAATATATCTACTGGAACGACACCTGCACGGTATTTGATGACCAGACCTACTACAGGTTGAAACTGCACCCGTTCCAGTTGAAGAAACCAACGCGGTGAGATAGCCAAGTGCCAACAGCATTACAAGTGCTATTGCGATGAACTTGACGGCAGGTTTCATGCTTTCACTCTAAACCTTGACTCTGACAGGAGGCTGAAGTTAATCACAGACTTTTCTGTAAAAGGATTGTCCCTAACCAGCGGTTGAACTTGAAGCCGACCTTAGCTAAATGCCCCTGCTTCTTGAAGCCAAAAGCTTCATGCAGTGCAATAGAGGTGTCAGCTCCCTTGTCGCTAATGACAGCAACGATTTCTTTGACTCCAGCGGCCTTAGATCTTTCAATAAGCTCAGCCAGAAGTCTTGTGCCAAGTCTCTTGCCAATAGCTGCAGGACGAAGATAAATCGTGTTCTCCACTGTTCGTCTATACGCAGCTTTTGCTCGCCAAGGAGCAACATAAGCAAAACCAAGAACATTTCCTGAGGCAGATTGAGCAACAATAAATGGCAAACCTAGCCCATTTAGATAGTCAAGCTTTTCTTGCCAGGTAGCTTCAGTGCTCTTTTCAATATCAAAGGTCACTACTGAATTGACTACGTAGTAGTTGTAAATCTCAGTGATCTGTTTGATGTCTTCAGAAGTGGCCAGACGCAGCTCAATAGCTTCCACAGATATCTCTTCTTGAGCACCTTTGGACTTGAGCAACCTAACTAGTCGCCAACGTGATTCTGAATCTAGAGGCAAATCATCACTTCCTTATACAGACCAATCTATCGGCTCTAAACCAAGAGCCACTAAATGTTCATTAGTTTTACTAAACGGCTTAGAACCGAAGAACCCTCGGTAGGCAGATAGCGGACTTGGATGTACAGACTCAACCAACCTGCAATCCTTCGCAGTTTGAGCCACTTCCCTACCCAGTGCGATGGCAGGTGAGCCCCAAAGGATAAACACCAATTTGTTTCTCTTAGCTAGTTCAATGAGAGCCTCACGTGTGAACTGATCCCAACCAAGTTTGGAGTGAGCACCTGCTTTGCCAATCTGGGTTGTGAGGGTTCTGTTCAAAAGCAACACACCTTGGTCACTCCATTTTGATATGTCAGCTTGATTCTTAGCCTCTACACCCAAATCATCACTAAGTTCTTTGACTATATTGACTAGGCTCCGAGGCATCTTGCTTTCAGAATTCATGGCAAAAGCCAATCCAATTGCATCGCCATAGCAAAAGCCAAACCAATTGCATCGCCCTCAGTTGGGTAAGGGTCTTGCCCCAAGATAACCACTTTTATACTGCTTGGATCAATTTCAAAGGCTCTCATCACCTGGCTGAGATCCGGTGTTACATGAGCTTCTGCAAGGACTTTATGTTCTATAGCTTCAAGCATCGGCTTTTGCTGGACAAGCCAGTTCTGCCAAGTGGGATGCAGCTCTTCAAAGAACATGAATAAAGATTAGTCCCCGACTAGTTCTCTGCGTCGAGAATGAAGTCAAGATTAAGCGACAAAAGAGCTGTGTCAGCTGTAACGAGTTTGGCACCAGAGGCGGAAGCTTGAGCGAGTATCAGGCGATCGAAAGGATCATGCTTAGCCAGTGATCCAAAACGCAATATCTCGTCTGCCGCACTAGAGGTGAACTCTGAGACTTGAATGTTGGCGTTCTCGAATTGTTTTGATACATCTTTAGGTATCTTGATTCCACCTAACATCGACTTCATGTTGAGTTCAGCTATTGAGATGCTCGAGACTGAGACCTCTTTAGCTGTTTGAATAAGTTTCTTAGTTTTGGGCCCAAGCCTTGAAGGTGATCCTGCCACCCAAACTGCCACATGAGTGTCTAGAAGAATTTTCGATTGCAAGACTATGCCTTTTCAAAAAGGGCATTGAACTTAGCGTCCAAGGCTTCCCATGCTGAGTCAGATAGAACGCTGATTTCACCTTTTGCGAACCCAAGCTTTCTTGCTGGGGTCTCTTCTTCGTACTTAACTAACCTAAGGACTGGTTTACCAGCTCTAGCAATAGTGACTTCAGCTCCAGACTCTACTTCTTCAACGAGCTTGGAGAAGTGGGTTTTTGCTGCATGGATGTTCACGACTTTCTTCATGACTCAAGCATAAGTGGACTAAGTTAGTCCAGTCAAGAGACACGAGTGGATTGTGGAGAATTAGGTCTGCTTGAAAACAGTTGACAACCCCCTGCTGTGCCGTTTAGTGCCAAGATAGAAG
>JBEDBW010000092.1:0-3336 GCA_041177045.1 Actinomycetota bacterium
AAAGGCACACCTGACCAGTGGGGTATGAAGCTTAACAAGTTCTACTCAACACTTGAGCTAGCAACCGATTCTGAAATCGAGTCTTTCCCTAAGGCAGATCTTTCAACATTTAGACCAAACTCAAATACTCCTGAGCCTGGATTCTCGACCCTCGACATGAGACCTTACTCTCATGACATGTTGGACGCAGCAGCGGCAGCTAGACGAGGAGACTCAAAGAGCAAGACTATTTGGGATCCCAACAAGATTCCTGCTGCTTTCGCCTCAGGTGGAGCTCAACCAATTGGTCAGAGATTCATGTTGGCAATTACTGATCTACCGGCAGCTGAAAGATATGGACTAGGTGTTGCAACTTTGGTCAGTTCAACTGGGCAGGAAAGCAATCCGACCGCTAGCGCAATGAACGCAGCAGTGTCAGCTATGCCTGTTGATGCAAGTACAGGTATCAGTTACAACGATGGCAAGTCTGTGAAGGGCACAGCTTATCCATGGACTTCGCTAACTTATGCAGTGGTAAACGTCTGTACTCAGACTTCTAAGGCTTTATCTGAATACAGTTCTATGTTGAATTACGCGACCGGTGCAGGTCAGATAACTGGAGAAGCTCAGGGAATGCTTCCTTATGGCTATGTGCCATTGCCAGCTAACTTGAAGGCTAAAGCTAAGGCAGCAGCCAGTTCTCTGTTGAGCAGCACAGTTGCTAAAGATTGCCCTACCAATGAGCCTGAAGAAGAGAAGCCAACTCCTACTCCAACTCCTACAGATCCTGTTGACCCAGGACCTGGACCGATTGACCCTGTAGATCCAGTTGACCCAGGCTCAGGACCAAGAGCGGACGCCTTCAAGACCATTGCCGAGGGCAGCTCTGTGAGTTCAACAGTTGTTTTAGCTTCCCTAATCTTTGGTTTCCCTGGACTGGTATTAGGCCAGTTCCTGCTTGCTAGAGCAAGAAAACGCAAGGAAAAGCAAGCGTAAATTAGCCCCAAGTTAACCAACTAGACACCTTAGTGTCGTGGCGCGTTTACTAATCAAGTTGAGACTGCAGGTGTACAAGAACCTGTGCTTTCCACCGTGGAACAGCAGAGTAAAACCTTCGAAAGGAACTACATTGAAGAACAAGTTGTTCGCTCAAGTAACAGTCGCCCTTAGCGGTGCAGCTGTTATCGCAGCTGGAACCGCAATGCCGGTAATGGCTGATCCAGTATCAGTAAACAAGTATGCAGAGCTAGTTGGTCTAGGCTCTGACACAACCATGGATGTCATGGATGGTATTTCACTTGCACTAGGAGACGTGAGCCCAACCGACAGCAGATTGAAGCTTGCAAGCTACAAGGCAATCGGTTCAGCTGACGTAGTTGTCTCAGCAGATGGTATTGCAATCCCACGTGCTACGGTTCAGGTGCAGGTCGCGATGCTCTTCGTATTGCCATCGGTCAGATCAACTCAGGTTCAGTAGCGATTGCTCCAGACGAACTTGGTAAGTCAAGAACTGCAGTTAGCCCAACTACTGCACAGCTTGCTGGAAAGTTCCACTACGCTCGTTCATCATCAGCTCCTTCTGGTGCAGTTGCGAACGGTGTTGTTACATACGTTCCTTTCGCCCAGGACAACATGACTTATGCAACAGCTCCTCTAAACGTCACAAAGATTCCTTCAGACATTCCTCTAGGTTCTGTGGCTAACAACACTGAAGTTTCCCTAATTAACATCTACAAGGGAAACATCACTAAGGTGATCACTGACGAAACTACTGGCGCTTTCATCAAGTTGGCAGCACCTACATACACTCCTGCCGCAGGAGAAGTTTCTAATACAATCAACGCTTACATTCCTCAGCCTGGATCAGGTACTCGTTCATTCTGGATTGGTCAAGTGAAGATCTCAGAGACGGACATCACTAACGGTGTTACAGCCGCAAAGGACGTCACCCCATCTGGAATCTCTGTTCAGGAGCACGATGGAACTGCAGTTGCAAATGACCCATACGCACTTGTTGGTTTCTCAATCTCACAGTGGGTTGCACAGACTAACGGTGTTGCTCCAAAGCGCACTGCTGGTGCAGTTCTTCGCTCAATGGGTGGACTAGAGGCGACTGTTGTAACTGACGGTGTTTACGCAACGGCTCCAACATGGTCTGCAATCAAACGTGCTGTTTACAACATCGTTCCAACAGCATTGATCAACTCCGATGTAGAAAACGCCTACACTCGTGCATTCCGTGGAACAAACTCTCTAGTTTGCCAGTCACAGACTGTAATTCAGAAGTTCGGTTACGGTCTTCTTTCTTACACTGGTACTGATGCAGCTACAGGCGAAACTGAAGGCGGAAACGCAACTGTTTGTGGAAACATCACAGCTGCTAACCGTATGTACGCACCATCAGCAAGCACCGTATCACTTGGTGCTCCTGTTGTTGCTTCAAACGGATCAAGCGCTACTGTAACTGCAACTGTTGCTTCAAACGGTAACCAGGGTGGAACAGTATCTTTGATCTCTGGTTACGGAACTCCTGATGCTGCTGAAGTTGCTTCAGGTGTAGTAGCTAAGGGTGCAACAACTGTTGACATCACTGTGACTAACACAACTGCTGCAGCATTCAACAAGACTGTAACAGCTCAGTTCGTACCTGTACTTTCAGGTGTTGGCGTAAGCACAAGCGCTACAACAGCGACAATCACATTGGCTGCACCTGCTGCAGTGAAGACTGCAACTAGCGTTTCATTCGGTGCAGCAACAGTTGCAGCGAACGGTCTATCAGCTAGCTTCACAGCAACCATCACTGGTGGTCAGAACGGTAACCTAAATGTTTACAACACAAACTTCACTGGGGCAATCCTGAAGACTGTAGCTGTAACAGGTGGAACCGCGACTGTAACAATCGACCAGGCAAATGGTGAAGCAGTGAACTACAACCTAGTTGGTGAGTTTGTTCCTACAAACACAGCAACCGCAGAGACAAGCAGAACAACTGCTGGTGTTGCTGTGGCTCTAAAGAACACAAGCTACTCACTGATCACAGTTGGTGCGTCTTACAAGACATCAGCAATTCCAACTGTTTCAGTAACCATCAAGGCTGGAAAAGTTACTAGCAGCGTAGGTGCCAAGGGTACCGTCTTTGCAGTTGTTTACAACTCAAAGAAGGTTCCAGTACAGGTATCTTCAGCTCTTGTGACGCTATCAGCAACTGGTACTGCTTCTCTGAAGTTCGCCAAGATCGCAACTGTAGGCACATACACCGTCAAGGTGTTCTACGGTGGTAGCGCAGAAGTAGCAGCATCAACCACAACAAAGACCTTCAAGGTCGTAAAGTAACAAAAAAGTAGCAAAGTCTAGGTA
>JBEDBW010000092.1:3349-7387 GCA_041177045.1 Actinomycetota bacterium
CTGAAAAGGGGGCCACGATATAGGCTTATTTAGACAAACAAACAGAACGGTGTGTGGAGTGAAACTTCCTAAGAGTTCCCTCATTCCTAAGCTCGCTATACCTAAGTTATCTTTACCAAAGCTTGAGCAGGCAACCGAAAGTTCACAGTTCATTGACAACATGGTGCCAACACCAAAACCTGAAAATGTCAGATTCTTTGCAGGGAGAGCCTTAGTAGCTCTGGGGGCAGCAGCATTAGTTTTCTTGGGGCAATTGTTTATTGTTTCTCACGTGCAGTATGAGAGTGCACAATTCAAAGCAAATGAAACGTTCAGATTTGAATTAGCTAATGGAACAGCACCTGTGGGCCAGGTAGATTCCGATGGTTACCTAATCGAACAGGGGACACCTGTTGCGGTTCTAAAGATCGAGAAGATTGGTGTGAATGAAATCGTTCTCGAAGGATCCTCTTCAGCTGTAACAGTTGATGGACCAGGTCACCGCAGAGACACTGTTCTCCCAGGTCAAGCTGGAATCTCAGTTATCTATGGAAGACAGTCTGCTTACACCGGAGTGTTTTCAAGACTTAGTGAACTAAAAGTAGGCGACAAGATCGAAACTATTACTGGTCAGGGTGAAGCTTCATACACAGTTTCAAAGATCAGAAGAGCCGGCGATGAAGCCACCAACGGTCTTGGTTCATCCATGGGCAGATTGACTCTTGTTTCTGCATCAGGTCTGCCATTTTTTGCAACAGACGTTCTTCGAGTTGAAGCAACTCTTGATGGACTCTTGATGGGGCACCTAAGCCAACGCCAAACCGTGTAATCCCAAATAGAGCTATTGCAGACAATGAAGCAGCACTGGCTTCAAACATGGATGCAGTGACACCACTTATCTTTATGACACAGTTCTTGATTGTTCTAATGTTTGCTATTAGTTGGCTTTCACGTAAGTGGGGCAGAATGCAGGCTTGGATTGCAGGAGCTCCAGCAGTCGTCTTCTTTGGAGGCGTCTGGGCATCTCAGATTATTCAACTACTACCGAATTTGCTTTAGAGAAACTCAAGGAAAGGTACTCAAATGAGCCCAGCTACAGGACCTAAGTCGCCAACTACCAGCGACTCTAGAGTTGCAGTAAAGCCAATCAACATGAGCCGCACTTCAAAGAATGCTGGGTCGGCAAGCTTAGCTACCATCACAGGACAGGATGTGTCTGCTTGGTTTGGTCAGCGCAAGGTTCTAGATCGAATCAACCTAACTATGCAGCCAGGTAAGGTAACCGCACTGATTGGTCCTTCTGGTTGCGGTAAGTCAACCTTCCTTCGTGTTCTAAACAGAATGCATGAGCTAGTGCCAAGTGCTTCAATGGCAGGTCAGGTCTTGCTTGATGGAGTAGACATTTATGATCCAACCAAGCGTGTAACAGATGCTAGACGTGAAATTGGTATGGTTTTCCAGAAGCCAAACCCATTCCCTGCTATGAGCATCTACGAGAACGTAATCTCTGGTCTTCGTCTAACTTCAATCAAGAAGAGCAAGAGCGAGTTTGATGACATTGTTGAACAGTCTCTAACCAAAGCAGGGCTTTGGAAAGAGGTAAAAGACCGTCTAGACGCCCCTGGTGGAGGTCTTTCCGGTGGTCAGCAGCAAAGACTTTGTATAGCCCGTTCTCTGTCTGTAATGCCTCGTGTATTGCTTATGGATGAGCCTTGTTCAGCACTAGACCCAACATCTACCTTCCGCATCGAAGAGACTATTTTGGAGCTAGCCAGCGAGGTAACAATCGTTATCGTTACCCACAACATGCAGCAGGCTGCTCGTGTTTCTGACCAGTGTGCTTTCTTCCTTGCAGAAGCAGGAACCCCAGGAATGATTGTTGAGCAGGGGGACACCACCAAGATCTTCCAGAACCCTGATGACCCAAGAACCCAAGACTATGTAACAGGCCGCTTCGGCTAAAGCCTGACAGCAAGAAAACCCCAGATAGCTGTGTCTTCTGGGGTTTTTCTCTAACCAAATGAGACCTAAGTTCAAGGGCTCAAATTACCCTCCGGCAATAGACTTGGGTCTATGAGAAAGATACTTGGACTAACTAGATACGCAGTGTTCATTCCAGCAGTTGCCTCCATTATTGGAGCTCTTTTGCTGATGGCCCAAGGGTCTATCGCCATGGTCAAGGCAGTCATTGACAGCGTTACTGGTAAGTCTTACCTAAAGGTAACCATCGTTGAGGTTCTAACAGCAGTTGATGCAATCCTGCTAGGAACAGTACTTCTGGTTATTGGCTATGGTCTTTACGAACTCTTTGTAGATACTGATCTTGAAGTTCCAGCCTGGTTGCAGGTTCATGACCTAGATGATCTAAAGTCCAAACTTATTGGTGTTGTGGTAGCCATCATCGCCGTTATCTTCGTCGGTGTATTTGTTGACGTCGATAGAGCTGCTGATGTGGTTTCCTATGGTCTAGGAGCAGGTGCTTTGGTCACAGGTCTTGCGATTTTCGCTTATGCAACAAAGAAGACAACAGCTGCCAAAAAGACTGAAAACCCTAAGAAGTAGTTCTTCAGAGTATTTACCCGTACTGACCTAAACTTAGGGCTATGCGAGCATTCAGAAGATTTATGACCCGAGCTTTGCTCTTAGGGCTAGCGGCTTTTCTAATCGTGCCAATGGTAATTCCATTTGATTCAAGTGGCACAAAAACCAACATTGAAGCAGCCGGAGCTAACGCTGAGTTTGCTCTAGTCAATGAAATCAATGTCCATGTTGATACCGAACCTTATTCAGGAAACAGAGTAGACAACGTCCCGCTATTCATTTTGATGCACGGCTTTGGGGCAAGCACTTTCTCATGGCGTTATGCGATGGATTCACTTAGCAAGCAGGGTGAAGTTCTTGCCTACGATCGACCTGGTTTTGGTTTTACTGACAGACCAACTAGTTGGACTGGAACTAATCCTTATGGCTTTGCAGGCAACTTTGAACTACTCGATGGACTAATTGCAGAGTTTGGCTCAGGGCAGGAAATCATTCTTGTGGGTCATTCCGCTGGTGGCCAGCTAGCAGCCGAATATGCTCGTTTGAATCCAGACAAGGTTCAGAGGCTAATTCTTGTAGACCCAGCGGTCTATTCGACAGGCTCTAGCCCGTCATGGCTCACAACATTGAAAGTCATCCCTCAAATTGATCGACTTGGACCATTCCTCGTTAGAGAGGTTGCTTCAAGTGGTCAGGATCTCCTCAAGAGAAGTTATTACGACCAGGCTCAACTGACTGAAGAGGTTAGAGCTGGCTATCTGGCACCTCTAGAGATTGAGGGCTGGGAGAGGGCTTTCTGGGAGTTTTCGACAGCACCTAGAGATAACCAACTAAAGGACAACCTTGGCAGCATAACCCAGCCGACTCTGTTGATAACAGGGAGCAAGTTTGATGAGGTTGTGGCAACAGCCGATACCGAAAGACTTGCTACCGAAATCAAGAACAGCAAGTTAGTAATTGTTGATAAGAGTGCCCACCTACCTCAAGAAGAGCAGCCAAATGTCTTCAACTCAGAGGTAAGTATCTGGGTCAAAGAAACTGCACCAGTGAATTAACAGGGATTAAACAAAGAAGAGGGAGTGAATTATCACTCCCTCTTCTGCTTGAGCTTTGCTATCCGATCTTTAGGTTCCACTCAACAACTGTTGGGAAGATCAAACCGTTGTTGCTCTTGTTCTTCCAGTCGTATGACTTGTACTTGGCGTAAGTGGTTGGCCAACGACGGTCACGAGTTACTGTTGCTTTTGCTTCAATCTGAATTCCAGACTTCCAAGCAGCGTATGTCTTTGAGTCCAGAACACAGGTTGTCTGACCGAATAGAGGCTTCCAATCAAGGTAGCCAGGGGAGACAACCTTCTTGCCCTTAACAACCTTGGTTGTTGCGAACTTACCTGTCATAGCCTGATACTGCTTAATCAGAGCAGCAACCGCTGCCTTGTGTGTAGGAAGCTCAGGAACAATCATGTTGTCTCCACCAAGTGGTGGTGTAACCATAGCCTTCTTGGAGTCGTAGATAGC
>JBEDBW010000093.1:0-3334 GCA_041177045.1 Actinomycetota bacterium
CATGACTGAATATGTACTTGCCGGTGGCTGTTTCTGGTGTCTCGATTCCTCTTTTTCCCAATTCAAGGGAATCATCGATGTTGAGTGTGGTTATGCCGGTGGGCATACAGTCAACCCAACCTATGAAGAAGTTTGCAGTGAAAAGACGGGACACGCAGAGGTTGCCAAGGTTATCTTTGACGAATCAATCATCAGCTCTGAAGTGGTACTGGATCTTTACTTCACTGTTCACGATCCAAGGCAGCTCAACCGTCAGGGAAACGACATTGGTTCTAGCTACAGATCAGCAATGTTCTATCAAGGCGAAGAGCAAAAAGAGATATTTGAAAAAGCACTAGAGCGAGCAGGGCAGATGTGGGATGGCGAAATCGTAACCACACTGCAGCCACTTGAAATCTTCTGGGCAGCAGAGGAGTATCACCAGGACTACTTCTCAAAGAATCCTGGTAATGCCTATTGTCAAAGTGTTGTTAGCGGCAAGATGGCAAAGACCCGAGCCTCTTTCACTGAGTACCTAAAGTAATTTCTTGGCTGTGGAAAACTAAAGCAGCAATTTAGTTTTCTTGGCAATCTTTCTGAATCAGTTATGAATACTTTTCAGAAAGGCAACAAATGTCAGATCAATACAGCGTCACAGGACTCGTCGCAACAACTCCAAGACATCTAGTCACTCAAGACGGTTTACCAATAACTTCATTTCGACTAGCTGCTTCACTTCGTAAATTCGATAGAACACTAAATAGATGGGTCGATGCGGAAACCAACTGGTTCACGATTACTTCTTTCCGTCAGTTAGCAGTCAACTCTTCAATGTCTATCTCCAAGGGTGATCGCATTCTAGTTATGGGAAGACTCAGAGTTAGAGACTGGGATAACGGTGAGCGAGCAGGCACTTCAGTTGAACTAGAAGCGGAAAGCATCGGTCACGACTTGGTTTGGGGTTCAACTACCTTCACGAGAACAGTGAAATCTCAGGAGAGCGATCAGGAAATTGCTCCAGCACCTGATGATGTTGAAGCAGAACAAGTAACTCCGGCTACCTCAAAAGGTAAAGAAAAGGCTCTAGCCAGTAGCTAGTAGATAGAATCCAGCAGCCTCTTGCCCTAACGTCCAGCTGCTGGTGTGCGACACTCACCTTCAACAAGCAAGATTAGGAACCTGACCCCTAATCACCTTCGGATATACTTATCTCCGAGCGAACTTGATTGTGAGTGTCGCATTTATCTTCTTAAAGGACCAAAAATGGCTGAATTCATCTACCAAATGCACAAGGCCCGCAAGGCTCACGGGGACAAGGTCATCCTGGATGATGTGACCATTGCTTTCTACCCTGGAGCAAAGATTGGTGTTGTCGGGCCTAACGGTTCAGGTAAGTCAACAGTTCTAAAGATTATGGCTGGAATGGACACACCTTCTAATGGTGAAGCTAGATTATCTCCTGGCCACACAGTTGGAATCCTTCTTCAAGAGCCACCTCTCAACGAAGAGAAGACAGTTCTTGGAAACGTAGAAGAAGCTGTTGCCCACATCAAGTCAAAAGTGGATCGTTTCAACGAGATCAGTGCTGAACTTGCTAACCCAGAGGCTGACTACGACACTTTGTTGGAAGAAATGGGCAAGCTGCAAGAAGAGATTGACCACCTTGATGCTTGGGATCTAGATAACCAGCTAGAGCAGGCTATGGATGCCCTTCGTTGCCCTCCAGGGGATACAGCAGTTACCCATCTTTCCGGCGGTGAGCGCAGAAGAGTTGCTCTTTGTAAGTTGCTTCTAGAAAAGCCAGACCTGCTTCTTCTAGATGAGCCAACAAACCACCTTGATGCTGAATCAGTTCTCTGGCTTGAACAGCATCTAGCTAAGTACCCAGGCGCAGTCTTGGCAGTTACTCACGATAGATACTTCCTAGATAACGTAGCTGAATGGATTCTGGAACTAGATAGAGGACGTGCTTACCCTTACGAAGGTAACTACTCAACTTATCTAGAAAAGAAGCGTGAGCGTCTAGAAGTTCAAGGTAAGAAAGATGCCAAGTTAGCCAAGCGTCTTGGCGATGAACTTGATTGGGTTAGATCTTCTGCTAAAGCTCGGCAGACTAAGTCGAAAGCTCGTCTTGCTCGCTATGAAGAGATGGCAGCAGAGGCAGATAGAACTAGAAAACTTGACTTCGAAGAAATCCAGATTCCACCTGGTCCAAGACTTGGATCTATTGTTCTTGAGGCCAAGGATCTGCAAAAAGGTTTTGAAGGAAGATCTCTAATCAGTGGTCTAACTTTCTCTCTTCCTAGAAACGGAATTGTTGGAGTTATTGGACCTAACGGTGTTGGTAAGTCAACTCTGTTTAAGACCATTGTTGGTTTAGAGCCTCTAGATGGGGGAGAGCTAAAGATTGGTGAAACCGTAAGCATTTCTTATGTTGACCAATCACGTGGTGGCATTGACCCAAACAAGACTTTGTTTGAAGTTGTTTCGGATGGTCTTGATTTCCTTCAGGTAGGAAACGTAACTGTTCCTTCAAGAGCATATGTTGCAGCCTTTGGATTCAAGGGTCCAGATCAGCAAAAACCAGCTGGAGTTCTTTCTGGTGGTGAGAGAAACCGTTTGAACCTAGCTTTGACATTGAAGCAGGGTGGAAACCTATTGCTTCTCGATGAGCCAACAAACGACTTGGATGTTGAAACCCTTGGTTCACTTGAGAATGCTCTATTGGAGTTCCCTGGCTGTGCTGTTGTTATTACGCACGATAGATGGTTCCTCGACAGAGTTGCATCACACATCTTGGCTTATGAAGGCACAGACGATAACCCTGACCATTGGTACTGGTTCGAAGGTAACTTCGAAGGCTATGAAGAGAACAAGATTGCTCGTCTAGGACCAGAGGCTGCTAAACCTCATCGTTCAACCTATAGAAGATTGACTAGAGACTAGTCCTTGTCGATGAGAAATAGTTTCGTTTTACCTAGCAATGCAGATGTTGTAGATCTTGGCAAATACCTAGATAGAGCTAATCGAATGGACCCTAAAGGTGCTGTTCGACTTAGAGCTTATGGTGATGTGTTGACTGTTTACGTTGCTCCTATCTTCAGCGGCGACTATGAAGAAGATTCACCATTAGTTCTTGGGCTAAGAACCCTTCAGCTAGCGGAGGCAACTGAGTTTGATCTAACAGTTTTGATTTCAGATTTACTAGCAAGAGTGAACTCTGTTGCTGCAGGTGAAGTGCAAGAAGAGCAACTAAGCCTTTCAGATCGCCTATTGAACCTAACTGGCAAAGGTCCTTCTAAGGAGAATCAGATTTACTTAGATTTTGATTTGGTTGAAGTCTCTTGGAGCACAG
>JBEDBW010000094.1:0-7723 GCA_041177045.1 Actinomycetota bacterium
ACCTATGGGCTCAGCCTTTGTTGCTGCTGGTTTAGGTTTTCTCACTGAAGGTGAAATTGTGCCTTGGTATGTTTCTGGTGACTGGGTGAGACTAAGTTCTGAGCACGGACACGTGCTAGCTAGATTCGCGAAAGACTACGTGCCTCTAAAGGCTTAGTCATCCATCGTGTTGAGCATGGCTGTTGCTGCTCTGTCGAGATATGCCCACATCTGAGCATGATACAAATCGGGTAGTTCCTGGGCTACAAGGGCAGCTTCCATGTGTGTAAGCCATGCTGCTCTCGCTGCTGGATTGATTTTGTATGGCTGGTGTCTCATTCGAAGACGAGGGTGTCCTCTTTGCTCTTGATAGGTAGTAGGCCCACCCCAGTACTGCTCTAGGAATAGTTGTAGGCGTTCTTGTGCTGGACCTAAATCTTCTTCCGGATACATAGGCTTCAGGATTGGATCTTGTGCTACACATTCATAAAACTTTGCACACAGTTTTCTAAAGAACTCTTTGCCACCGACAAGTTCATAGATGTCACCCTCAACATTTGATCCAGTTTGGTGAGTGAGTCGAACAGTTTCAACTCTTTCTCTGTCTTCGAACTGCTCTTCAGTCATTAGTTCTTTACGTTGACGTAAATAGCGTTAGATGTAGGAGCTAACTTGATGTTGGCCTTATCAAACTCTTCCTTGACTGCCAAGCGAAGTTTGCGAGCTACATCATCTTTATCTTCAGGCTTGGTCTTTTGAACTAAACGAAGAACGATCTCATCGCCAGAGAGAGAATTGATTCCCCAGATCTCAGGTTCGCCAAGAGCTTTGCCATCAATGCTCTTGGCTGCTTTGATAAGAGCTTCTTGAGCCTTAGAAATGTTGGACTTGTATTCGATGGCAACATCTAGAACTGCACGTGCCCAACCTTGAGATTGATTACCAACACGCATGATCTCACCATTACGGACAAACCACAGAGTTCCTTCAAGGTCTCTCACCTGTGTTACTCGAAGACCAACGCTTTCAACTACGCCTTCTGCTTGACCTAGGTCAACAAAGTCTCCAACACCGTATTGGTCTTCAAAGACGATGAATAAACCAGAGATTAGATCCTTGACTAATGACTGTGCTCCGAAACCAAGACCGGCACCCAAAATACCTGCACCAGCAACGATTGCTCCTGCTGATACTCCCACCTCAGTAAGTGCAATGCTGATGACTGCGAAAGATAGACCCCAGGTCGCGAGGTTTCCTAATACAGATGCAATAGTTTCAGTTCTTTGCAGTAGACGAGCTTGTGCCAAAGGAGATGACTCTTTGGTCATTCCGTCAATCTTGCGAACACTCTTTGATACTGAACTAACCACTCTGTTGATAGCCAACTGGAGCAGACCGCGGACAACAAGTGCAGCAACAATGCTCAACAAAATGCGAAGGCCAGGACCCCACTCTGCATAGAAGCTAACTAGCCATGCTGGCATTTGCTATCCACCTTTTCCTTTTTGAACTATCTGTCTTGAGCTTGTACTTTTAGTGCTCTGTCGATTGGATCAAGGTTTTCAACCAGCAATCTTCTAAGAGCAGGAATAGCAACAACCTCAGGGGTGTCTAAGAACTTTCTTGTCTTCTCTGCCAGCTCTGTTGTTGCAAGTGAGATTGGATACAAATTCACTATCGCATACTCAGCCATCTTGAAAGTCTTTGAGTTCCAAATCTTCAGGACATCAGCAAAGTACTTGTCAACAAAAGGTGCTAGTAGTTCAGCGGTTGCTCCTCTTTGGAAACCAAGAGTTGAGTACTGAAGGATGGTGTTTGACCACTCATCAGTTTCAACTGCAGTGTGCCAAGTCTTAGCCTTTGATTCAGCGGTTGGGATTGCAGCCTTTGCAAGAGCAGCAGCTTTCTGTCCGTTAGCGGTGTTATCGGTTGCCAACATGGCATCAATCTCAGCCTCATCGGCTGAACCTGCAGCAACTAGTCCAGTTAGAAGATCCCACTTCAAGTCAGTGTCGATTTCACGACCAGCAAGTTTCTCTGATCCTGAAAGTAGACCACGTAGAGCAGCAGTGTGTTCATCGTTTGATGCGAAGCGAGGGAAGTACTTTAGGAACTGAAGCTGGGCTTCTGATCCTGCGGTTGCACTTCTAGCCATATCAATAAGAGCATCTGCAATCTTGACCTTGTATTCCAAACGGTTTTCAGGCTTTAGATACATGCTCTGAACTGTTACCAATTGGTTTAGAAGAGTCATCATCGCTGTTGCGTTTGATTCGGTTGCGATGTTCTTTAGCACTAGGTGGATAAAGTCCTTTGGATCCGCTTCTGCATCTCTTGTTGAATCCCATGCAGCTCCCCATAGCAGCGCTCTTGCAAGTGAGTCATCAACAACAGCTAGGTTGTGTAGCGTGGTCTGCCATGATCTGTCATCCAGACGTAGCTTGGCGTAAGCCAAGTCTCCATCGTTTAGAAGAATGAGGTCAGGACGCTTGGTTCCAACAAGTTCTGGAACTTCTGTCTTTGCTCCATCGATGTCAATCTCAACTCGGTGAGTAAGAACTACTTTTCCATCTACCAAGTTGTAGTAACCAATGCCTAGACGGTGTGGTCTAAGAGTTGGGTAGTCAACGTGGTGTGACTGAAGTACTGAGAATGAAGTCACATTACCTTCTGAATCTTCATCAAGCTCTGCTCGAAGAGTGTTGACACCAGAAGTTTCTAGCCAAAGCTTTGACCATTCACGAAGTTCTCTTCCTGAAGTTAGTTCAAGTTCGGTTAGAAGATCGACTAGTTCAGCATTAGCGAAAGCGTGCTTCTTGAAGTAAGAGGCAAGACCCTTCATGAAGTTCTCTTGACCTACCCAGGCAACAAGTTGTCTAAGAACAGATCCACCCTTGGCGTATGTAATTGCATCGAAGTTAACCTGAACATCTTCTAGGTCTCTGATGTTTGCTACAACTGGGTGAGTAGAAGGCATCTGGTCTTCGCGATATGCCCATGACTTCTCATGAGAAGCAAAGGTAGTCCAAGCTTCCTTGTATTCGGTAGCTTCTGCTGTTGCTAGGTATGAAGCGTATTCAGCGAATGACTCGTTTAGCCATAGGTCATTCCACCAACGCATTGTTACTAGATCTCCGAACCACATGTGTGCAAGTTCGTGAAGAACTGTAATGATTCTTCTTTCCTTGATGAAGCCGTTTACAGCTCCTCGGAATACATAAGTTTCGGTGATTGTTACGGCCCCTGCATTTTCCATGGCTCCAGCGTTGAAGTCAGGAACGAAAAGTTGGTCATACTTCTCAAACGGGTATGGGAACCTTCCTTAGTCTTTTCGAAGATGTAGTCAGCATCAATGTATTTAGCTAGTGATGAACGACCATAAACTCCAAGAGGAATTGTTCTACCATCGCTACTGGTTAGTTCATCACGCCATTCTGAATATGGACCTGCGATAAGAGCTGTGACGTATGAGGAAACTCTTGCAGTTGGAGCGAATACCCAAACGGAACTTCCGTCTCCTCTTTCAACAGGAGTAGGTGTAGTTGAGTTTGAAATCATCTTCCAGTTGCTTGGACCTGTGACGGTGAACTGGAAAGTTGCTTTTAGGTCTGGCTGCTCGAAGACAGCGAACATTCTTCTTGAGTCTGGAACTTCAAACTGGGTATAGAGGTAAACCTCGTTGTCCACAGGATCAACAAATCTGTGTAAACCTTCACCGGTGTGCATGTAAGGGTTGTCGCTAACCACAACTAGCTCATTGTTAGCTTCTAGGTTGTCTAGCTGGATTCGAATGCCATCAGCAACAGAAACATCTAGGTCTTTGCCATTAAGGGTAACTCTGTGGACCTTCTGGGTGATGGCATCAATGAAGGTGGAAGCTCCTACCTGGTTGCTTGTGAACTTCACGGTGGTTGTGGCCCCAAAGACTTCTTCACCTCGCATAAGGTCTAGCTCAACGGTGTAGGAAGACACTTCCAAAAGTTCGGCACGCTCGGCGGCTTCAATTCGGGTGAGGTTCTCAGCAGGCATTACATCTCCTAGGTCAGGTTTATTTCAATAGCAACTAGCCTAGTATTGACCAACAACACTGCTAGAAGGTTTTTAAGATGCGTATTCACATAGCCACAGATCACGCGGGTCTAGAACTCAGCCATTTCCTGATTCAGGAGCTAAAGGCCACAGGCCACGAGGTCTTTGACCACGGGCCTAAAGAGTATGACCCACTGGATGATTACCCAAGTTTCTGCATAACTGCCGCTTTGGCAGTAAGAGCTGATGAGGACGCTGGCAATCATGCCCTAGGTATTGTTTTGGGTGGATCTGGTAACGGTGAACAAATAGCTGCCAACAAGGTTCATGGCATCAGAGCAGCTTTGGTCTGGAACATAGATACCGCCAAGCTAGCTCGCCAACACAATGACGCCAATGTGGTCGCTGTAGGGGCAAGGCAGCATTCTCAAGAAGAAGTCTTGGAACTAATCAAGGCGTTCATTGCTGAACCTTTCTCTCAGGATGAAAGACACATCAGAAGAATTGGCAAGATTGCTACCTACGAACAAACCTCGGAAATCCTTTAGGAAAAGCAAAAACCTAAATGCCTGAGGGTCACTCCGTTCAAAGATTTGCCAATGACTTCAATAAGAAGTTCAAAGGTTCGGTCGTTCGCGTTGATTCTCCTCAAGGTCGTTTCTCGTCAGAAGCCAAACTCATTGATGGCCAGATACTTCTCGGAGCGAAGGCAATCGGGAAACAGATGTTTCTAAAATTCGATAATGGTCTTACCTGTCGCATTCATTTGGGTATTTACGGCAAGTGGCGATTCACCGAAGACCTAGACCAAGTGATGCCGGGTCAAGTTAGGGTTAGGTTCTTCAACGAAGCATTCCTAGCTGATCTTCGAGGTCCAACCATCTGTGAAGTCATAGACAAAAAAGCTGTAAAAGAGATTGAGAATCGTTTAGGGCCAGATCCAACTAACTCTGATCCAAGAGGTCTTCAGAAACAAAGGTTTATTGAACGAGTAAGTTCTTCAGCTAGCCCAATTGGAATACTGCTCATGAATCAAGAAGTCATCAGCGGTATTGGAAATGTCTATCGAGCAGAGATTCTCTTCCGAGCGCAGATAAGCCCGCATGCACCAGGGAAGTCTCTGACTCTTGAACAGATTGAAGATGTTTGGACCGATACGGTGAAGCTCATGAAAGTTGGGGTTGCCACCGGATTTATGACCACTAGGGAAGATCGCCTAAAAAAGAGGACTGCAAAGGTTGATCGCAACTACGTCTACAAGAGGCAGGGGGAGAGATGCCTTCGCTGCGATGGAATAGTCCAGATAGAACTAATGGCAACCAGGAAGCTCTATTGGTGCCCTGGTTGCCAGTTCTGAGCCTGTTTCTAGGCCTTGTGGAGCGGGTGACGGGAATCGAACCCGCACAATCAGTTTGGAAGACTGAGACTCTACCATTGAGCTACACCCGCAAATGTTGATTTGATTCTGCTCTCATACATTCTATGGGTTAGGATTACGGAGGTTGTTTTGTTTTGAAGAAATTCAGGATAAAAACCACCGGGGTGTAGCGTAGTGGCTAGCGCGCCTGCTTTGGGAGCAGGATATCGCAGGTTCGAGTCCTGTCACCCCGACCATTTTGTTAAAAATAAAACCACTGTTGAACGTCTAACCCCGACCAGAGTAAAGCTAAACATTGAGGTAACTCCAGAGGAGTTCAAGCCAAGCCTTGATCACGCATACGAGCACATTGCTGAGAGCGTTAACATTCCTGGTTTCCGTAAGGGCAAGATCCCTGCTGCAATCCTTGATCAGAGAGTTGGTCGTCCAGCTATCTTGGCTCACGCAATCAACGATGGTCTTGACAGCATCTATCGTCAGGCAATTGAAGCTGAAAAACTTCGTCCACTTGGTCAGCCTTCAGCTGATGTTAAGCAGTCACCAGATGAAAAGACTTTCGCTGGAAACCTAGTTGTTGAGATTGAAGTTGAAGTTCGTCCAGAAATCAAGCTTCCTGAATACAAGGGTATGAAAGTTAAAGTTGATGTCATCAAAGTTGACAAAGACGAAGTAGAAGCCGAGATTGATCGTCTACGTGCACGTTTTGGGACTCTAACTACAGTTGAGCGTCCTGCAGCTAAGGGTGATTTCACATCTATTGATTTGATTGCAACCGTTGATGGCAAGCAGATTGACCAGGCACAAAACATTTCTTACGAAATTGGTAGCGATTCACTTCTTGATGGAATTGATGATGCTCTTGACACTCTTACCGCAGGTGAGACAACAACTTTCAAGAGCAAGCTTGTTGGTGGCGACATGGCAGGACAGGAAGCTGAGATCACAGTTACCCTAAACGCTGTCAAGGAACGTGAACTTCCAGCTATTGATGACGCATGGGCTCAGATGGCTAGCGAGTTCGACACAGTCAAGGAACTTCGTGCAGGTCTAGAGGACCAGATCAAGAAGTCAAAGTCTTACACTCAGGGTCTACAGGCTAGAGAGCTTCTAACAGAAGAACTACTAAAGCTTATTGATGTCCCTGTTTCACAGGAACTTATCAATGCAGATGTTGAGCGTCACCTTGAAGGCGAAGGCCGTCAGAAGGACGATGCTCACCGTGCCGAGGTAATTATTGAATCAACTAAGTCTTTCCAGGTTCAGATGTTGCTTGATGCAATTGCTGAAGCTGAGCAGGTAAGAGTCAACGAGAACGAATTACTTCAGTACCTAATGCAGGCAAGCCAGTCATACGGCATGGACCCTAACGAGTTCGTAAAGGCTGTAGACGAGCAGGGCCAGATCCCTTCATTCGTAGCCGAAGTTGCTAGACGTAAGGCTCTCTCAGTTGTTCTAGAGGCTGCAAAGGTCACTGACAGCGATGGCAAGGCCGTTGATTTAGCTGAATTCACTAAGACTGATGATGGCTTCACACCTGAGAACCACGAAGGTCACGACCACAACTAATCCCTAGGCAATTATTGCCTGTGGCGAACATGTGAATGTTTTTAGGTGTTGCTCGGTTATCTTGATTATGCAAAACAGATTAGAGGAGCAGTAAATGGCTGAACACACACCACAGAGCAACGTATTTGAGAGATTGCTCAAGGACCGCATTATTTGGCTAGGCGACGACGTTCGCGATGACAACGCCAACGAGATTTGTGCCAAGATGCTTCTTCTAGCAGCTGAAGATTCAACTAAGGACATCTTCCTCTACATCAACTCACCAGGTGGATCTATCACCGCTGGTATGGCTATCTACGACACCATGCAGTACGTACCAAACGATGTTGTAACAGTCGGTATCGGTATGTGTGCATCAATGGGTCAATTCCTTCTTACATCAGGAGCAAAGGGTAAGAGATTCATTACTCCTAACACCCGTGTTCTACTTCACCAACCAAGCGGTGGTTTCGGTGGAACTGCTGCAGACATTCAGACACAGGCTTTCCTAATCAACGACATGAAGAAGAAGCTTGCAGCTATCACAGCGAAGCAAACTGGTAAGACTGTTGAGCAGGTAATGGCAGATGGCGACCGTGATCGTTGGTTCTCAGCTGAAGAAGCTTTGGAATATGGTTTCGTTGATCACATTCAAGAATTTGCATCAGTATCAACCGGCGTTGGCAAGAAGTAAGGAAGCAGAATAATGAATAGAGACAACATGCCAGAAGCTCGTTACATTCTTCCGTCCTTCGAAGAGAGAACTCCTTACGGTTCACGTTACCTAGACCC
>JBEDBW010000095.1:0-3749 GCA_041177045.1 Actinomycetota bacterium
GCCACCAACAGCCACAGCCTTAATGATGCTCTCGTACTTTCCTGGGTCAACCACGATTGCTACGTTGGCATAGTTCTTAGCAGCTGCCCTAACCATTGCTGGGCCACCGATGTCAATCTGCTCAACAACAGCATCGCCTTTAGCTCCGCTGGCAACAGTTGAAACAAACGGATATAGGTTCACAACAACTAGTTCAAAAGGCTCAATCTCAAGTTCACGAAGTTGTTCTTCATGATTTACTAAACGAAGATCAGCTAGTAATCCCCCGTGAATCTTTGGGTGAAGAGTCTTTACCCGACCATCAAGTGCTTCAGCAAAACCAGTTACTTCAACTACCTCAGTAACTTCAATGCCAGCACTCCTTATTGAGCTTGCTGTTGAGCCAGTAGAAACAATTGAAACCCCGGCTTCTGAAAGAGCTGTCGCAAGTTCAATAAGTCCAGTCTTGTCACTGACAGAGATAAGTGCTCTTCTTATAGCAACACGATCACGGTGGCGGTAGTCCGCCGGAGTGTATTCATTTTGTGCTGACAAGGTAGTCCCTAACTCTAGAGTTTTAGTGCCGGTAGTTGTTTGTAGGCAATCTGTTCAACGGTTGAAGGGTTGAAGCAAGAAGCTCATGTTCAATCTTCTTGATGCGCTCGTGCAACACTGCTTCAGTATCGTTTGGTTCAATTGACACTTCGCTTTGAACAATGATTTCTCCAGTGTCAACACCCTCGTCAACATAGTGAATAGTCACACCTGTCTTAGTAGCTCCTGCTTGCAGAGCATCTCTAACTGCGTGTGCACCTTTGAAATCAGGAAGAAGACTTGGGTGAATGTTGATTAGTTTTCCCTTTAGAGCAGCTACAAAGTTGGCAGGTAATACCTTCATGAATCCAGCAAGAACAACCAGATCAGGTTGGTGGTGCTGGACGTTAGCTAGCAGTGTCTCAGCCCACAGTTCTTTACTAGCAAATCTTTCAGGGCTAACAACAAAGGTGTCTACCTCATAAAGTTCAGCATGCTCTAGGCCAGGGGCATTCTTGTCAGACCCAACAGCCACAATCTTGGCTGGGTAAAGAGGGTTTTCGCTCTTTTTTAGCAAGGAGAGGAGGTTAGATCCGCTGCCTGAGATGAGCACAACAACAGATATCATTTTCTAACTTTACCGCCAGAGATTCTCTTGATGAGTTCTGTGTCAGCCCCATCAGGACGTGCACTGAAGAATGCGGCTAAGACTGATGCGAGGCTAACCTCAACAAAGGTAACTCCAGCAACCACCCACGGGTTAGCCCCAACTAGACTCATTCGCCCAGGCCCTAAAGAGCCACTAGCTAACTCAACTAAAACCCACATCTCTAAAGCTGCTACCAAACCAATAGAAAGACCAAGGGAGATGGCTGCGGTGGTAGCCGATGAATAATTGAATCTAAGTTCTGCTGTGTGTGACTTCACAAGCAATGTGCCAAAGAATGCCGCTAACAATGGAACGAGAATGAATAAAACTCCCAAGCTACTGCTAGAGACAGGAAGTGCAGCCAGCATTGGAATGGCAGGCAATGGTCCAAGTTCAGTCACCAATGGACTCACTGTTGAACCTTGCCCAACAGAGAAACCAACTCCGGTTAGCCAGGCATTACCAAAAGCAATGAGGTTAGGCATCAATGTCAACTGCCCTGTGCTGACTGTGAAAGTTCCCAAGAAGGTCAATTGCAGTGACTGATAGAGCTTGATGATTTCAATCCAGTTCACAGCCAATAACACAGAGATCATGATTGCACTCACGGCACTCATCGCTGCCACCACACCGGTACCAGCTCTAAGTGCTGGACCAATCAAAGGTTTGATTGCCCAAGGTAACTTGTCAACTAAACCAATAAAGAAGTTTCTAATTCTCTCCCTAAGTTCAGATGGTTCAGAGTCTTCAAACAACATGGCTTCGCCAGCTACTGAGCCAACAATTAGTAAGGCGGTAAATAGAGCAACGGGAATGAAAACTCCCTGCCACTGAACAACAAAGATCTCTTTGGTAACAGCAACGGTAGTAACAATCACAGAAGTTAATAGATAGGTAAGAATTGCGCCTAGCCAGCCAAATCCTAGGTGCTTCTCTCCGCTTAGTTTTCTACCTGATCGGAACATTGACCAGCCAATGAGTATTGAGAAACCCAGCGGGATTAGATCGTAGATAAATGCTGGAACTTTTAGTCCAGCGACTTTTCCTTCAGCAAAGAATATTGTTACTCCGTGAGAGCTTAACCAAGTTCTAGAAGAGTCTTGCAAAACAGATTCGAAGGTTGCACCTTGAGTTTGCTCAATGAGCCAAGTTGCAATGTTTAGGGCAAAGACGCTAAAGAAACCAATGGCAACAACAAAAGCTGCACCAAGTGCTCCTCTAGCAAATGCCTTTATACGCATGAGCTATAGGCTTGCGATAACACCGCGCATTAGGTCTGCAGTCTCACTAGGAGTCTTGCCTACCTTCACACCGACTTTTTCGAATGCTTCTTTTTTAGCTTGAGCAGTTCCAGCAGAACCTGAAACAATTGCTCCAGCGTGACCCATGGTCTTACCCTCAGGAGCAGTGAAGCCAGCAACGTAAGCAACAACAGGCTTGGTTACGTTGTCCTTGATGTATGCAGCAGCCTTCTCTTCGCTGTCGCCACCAATTTCACCAATAAGCACAATCGCCTTAGTTTCCGGATCTGCTTCGAAAGCAGCTAGAGCATCAATGTGTGTGGTTCCAATAACTGGGTCTCCACCAATACCGATAGCTGTTGAAATACCAATGTCGCGAAGTTCATACATCATTTGGTAGGTCAAGGTACCTGACTTGCTGACAAGACCAATTGGTCCAGGACCTGAGATGTCAGAAGGGGTAATACCAGCGTTAGATTTTCCTGGGCTGATGATGCCTGGGCAGTTAGGGCCAATGATTCTGGTCTTGTTGCCCTTTGAAACGCTGTATGCCCAGAAACTCGCTGAGTCGTGAACTGGAATACCTTCAGTGATTACAACTGCAAGTTCGATGACTGCATCAATAGCTTCCATAACAGCTGACTTTGCAAATGCTGGTGGAACAAAGATTACAGAAACGTTCGCTCCTGTTGCTGCCATAGCATCTGCAACAGTTCCAAACACTGGCAATGAAGTTCCATCAACATCAACAGACTCCCCAGCCTTACGAGGGTTCACACCACCAACGATGTTTGATCCACCCTTAAGCATTCTGCGAGTGTGCTTCATACCTTCAGAACCGGTCATGCCCTGAACAATGATCTTGCTGTTCTTATCTAGAAAAATAGACATTACTTAAATCTCTCTTTAGCGGTTAGCGAGTTCAGCGGCTTTATCAGCAGCTTCATCCATAGTGTCAACAACAGTTACTAGTGGGTGATTTGCATCAGCCAAAATCTTGCGACCTTCAATTACGTTGTTGCCATCAAGGCGAACAACCAAAGGCTTAGTAGCAGAAGAGCCGAGAGTAGCAAGAGCACCAACGATTCCGTTTGCAACAGCATCACAAGCAGTGATTCCACCGAAGACGTTTACAAACACGCTCTTCACTTGAGGGTCACCAAGAATTACATCAAGACCAGCAGCCATAACCTCAGCTGAAGCTCCACCACCAATATCAAGGAAGTTAGCTGGCTTCACACCACCGTGCTTCTCACCTGCATAAGCAACAACGTCAAGTGTTGACATAACCAGTCCAGCACCGTTACCGATGATTCCAACTTCACCATCTAGCTTCACGTAGTTCA
>JBEDBW010000096.1:0-5153 GCA_041177045.1 Actinomycetota bacterium
CCATGTTTAGGAGTTTCTCGCCTAGAGCAGACAGGCTAATTCTTGTCTTAGTAGGTGCTGCAGCATCTCCTAGGTTGATGTGTTTAGTAACAACAGCAATAGGGCTTGGAGTGATATCAGTGCCACTTGCAGCATTCAATCTTCTAAATACTGGAACCGCACTCAATCTTGCTGGCATACCTTGGTATTTATCTAAGCCACCTAATTCAACAGGCTTACCTGTCTTGAATGCTTTAGAAACAATCTGGGACCAAGCTTTTTCAACTGGCTTACCAGTGATGTCTCGATAGAAAACTGTCGCAGCTGATGATGGTCTTGCGTGACCTGCTGCAATAAATCCATTCTTACCGTCTGAAATCCAAAGGACTAGATCAGCAAAGCTGAGGTCAGCAATAACCTGCCAGTCAGCCAAGAGGGCATGAAGCCATTCAATGTCAGCAGCATGGCTATTGCCATGTTGCTTCATTAGATCGGTAAGTGCAGACACTCCTAAAGTTTAGCCACGCTCCTTCTTGAACTGCTACCCACAAGTAGTTGCTTGGCTAGTTCCGCTATGGCAATACGAGCGGGTGAAGACCTCTTCAGTAGAGCTAGAGGTAAGCCATTGAGCATGGCTTTATCAAGGTTCTCCCTGTCCTCCGGGATGAAGACATCCACCCTGAGTTTGGCAAGAGCTAGAAAGGTTTCCTCAAGTTCTTCTCTTGCTCCTTTGCCTAAGGCAGTAGTTCTAAATCTGTTTACCGCTAACAGTGGGTCAATGCTCTGTTCAAGTTCATCAATGAGCTCTTTGGCAACTAAGAATCTAGACGCCGCTACCGGATCAGAACCGGCAACCAGTATCACTTTGGCTGCTTTACTCAGAACACTCTTCAAAAGAGCATCCCTATTGAACTCGTTCTTTACCAAACTGGAGGGATGAAACAGGCTCGTCTTGAAAGTTGTTGCTTGGGGTAGATCAAGGACTATGTGTTCTACTTCTCCCTGAAGATCTGAAACTAGTTTCTCGAATCTCTCTGGAGTAACCTCAGGCCAGCGATGAGGAGAACTAAGTCCTGGCATAAAGCTCAACTCATGCCTACCGAGAGAGATAGAAATAGTTAATCGCTTGTATTCATCTTGCGTGAGCCTATTTTGCTCAGCTAATCGCAGACAAGCGGATAGCCCTGCTGGAGTTGCCACCAGCCCTAACCCCAAGGCAAGTGAAGGAGCGAGGGTATCTAGATCAATAAGAAGAACTCTCTCTCCTGATAGGGCTAACTCGGTTGCTATGTTTACTGCCACAGTGCTCTTGCCAGGAGAACCTGCAGGTCCCCAGATAGCTGTTACGGGGATTGGGTAGGCCGGTTGCTTGACTTGTCTAGCAACCGGAGGTGCAACATCTCCAACAACAGCTAGGTGTGCTCGTCTTCCCCTCTGCCTAGTCTCCATTAGCTCTAATTCCTATGATTGTGGATTTGGTTGCTATGGCTGCAACAACTGATCGAACTTCGGCAGGTGTGACACAAACTTCTACCTGTTGAGGAAACTGGCTGTAGGTATCTGTATCCACTTTGATGTGCACAAGCTCAGCGGCACTGACCACTTGAACTGGAATTGTTTCTATGCTGGCTACCTGATTGGCTGCCCAAAGATCAATCTGGTCTCCAACTTTGATGTTGCTGGCCAGAGCTACACCTAGAGCTACTGAAAGCTCAGAACAGGTGGAGCGGGTAGATAGAGCAATCGAACTTATTGGAATGAGTTCGCCTGCACTAACCGGTCTTACTAATGTCCACTTAGACAGGTTCTCTTGATTTGCTTGAAGATAAAGGTTCTCTGTATCTCTCAAGTCCATAGGCAAAGACAGTAGATTAGCTTCGCTTAGTTCTGTGTCAGACGAAAGGTTTGTTGTTGCAACCAAGTAATGATTTGAGGGAACTTCAGATCCAATTGCAATAACCTCTTCGGTTATTGAGTTGAACACTTCTCTTGCGTTTTCGAATGAAGAAAGACATTGACCTATGTTGGCTAAATCTGAAATTACATGCTGAGTTTTTCCACAACCAGAGACTTTATGGATTTCATCGGAATCAATAGTCTCTGAGCGTCAAAAGTTACAAACTCAAGAATCTTTCCAGAGGTTCCAACGATGTAACCGACATACTCAGATTCACCTGCAGCTAGCGAAAGCTTTGCTGCTGAACCAATTAAATGCAAATTCACAATCGCCCTCAACGTTGCTTTAGTCTCTTGAATACTTGTTCCAACATCTTGAGGCATCATAAACATGTAGTCCTGAATTATGATCCAAGAATTCTTTGATGTTGTTGAGGTAAATCCTGCAATAAAGTCCTTGCCTAGAAGAGGGAGTGTCAGATAAAGATCAGATAGGTTTTCTCTAACTACAAGAATCAGCTTGCAATAGTCGTGATTGTCTTCATTTACTTCACTAGCGCTACTTGCAAAGTAGCCTTCTGCTTCAAGGTCTTCTATAAGTGCATCTAGGTTCATGATGCATTTATGCCAGATGTTTTGGAGTTAGATGTCACTTATCCACATCCAAAAAGATTTATTTGGTGAATTAGGTATTTATCGGTATTTTTGCTCTATTCGTGTTGTGGGGGAAGTAAAGTGCCAAATGAACGCCGTAACAGCTGCAAGAAGAAAAGTAAGCACGCCCCTAGAATCAGACGATTACTTTGGCATTGAGTTTGCCAAGTCTGCAGATCTGGGAGACCCAAAACCTATCCTGGCTTTCCTAGCCCAATCGATTATTGAAACCCTTGCAGGCATTAGAGACATAGAGCAGTGCGCCAGATGGCTCTCTGACGGCGTTTATCAGCAGATTAGACAGAAGTCCTTAGCGTCCAATAGATCTAGAGCTGAAAGCAACGTCAAAGCCCTTAGACCAAACCTTGCAGTTGGCAAGATCTCGGTATTTAGCCCGCGGGAAGGTGTTGTAGAGGGCGTAGTAATTATTCACAACATTGGCCGAGCTAGGGCTGTGGCAATAAGGCTAGAGGGTTACAACGGCCGTTGGCGAGCCAAAAGCGTTGCAGTTCTATGAATGCTTATCTCTTAAAGAAAGAACTGCCTTCGGTTGACTCTGGTGGGTTCTTACCCTGAGTCTTTACCTCAGTGTCGCCTTCTTCTGTTGGAGCTGAGTAGGTTAGGTTCTTCACTGGCTGAGGCTGCTCTACCTGAACTTCTAGGTTGAACAAGAAGCTAATTGCCTCTTCCTTGATAGCACCCATCATCTGGGTGAACATGTTGAAACCTTCACGCTGGTATTCAACCAGAGGATCGCGTTGAGCCATCGCACGAAGACCAATACCTTCTTTGAGGTAATCCATCTCGTATAGGTGATCTCTCCACTTTCTATCTAGAACAGAAAGAACAACTCGACGCTCTAGTTCGTGCATAGCAGACTCACCTACGTTTGCAGATCTCGTCGCGTAAGCAATGCGTGCATCAGCGACAATCTCTCTTGCCAACCATGCTCTTGTCAGACGTGATCTTGTGCCAGCTTCAGCTAGAACTTCTTCAACGGTGATACCAATTGGGTAGATGGTTTCAATGTCTTTCCATAGCGCTTCAAGATCCCAGTCGGTTCCAGCGTTCTCAACAATTTGAGAGTCAACAATATTTGTGATGACATCTTCTAGGAATGTGTCGACTCGACCAGTTAGATCATCACCAGAGAGGATGTGTCTACGGTCTGAGTAAATTGCTTCACGCTGACGGTTTAGAACATCGTCATACTTCAAAACGTTCTTACGTGTTTCAGCGTTACGTGCTTCCACCTGTGATTGAGCACTAGCGATGGCCTTGCTAACAACACCAGACTCGATTGCCATGTCATCAGGAATGTTGCTTCTGTTCATCAGAGCAGCAGCTGCACCTGAGTTGAATAGACGCATTAGATCATCGGTTAGAGATAGGTAGAAACGTGACTCACCTGGGTCACCTTGACGACCTGAACGACCACGAAGCTGGTTGTCGATTCTTCTTGATTCGTGACGCTCTGTTCCTAGAACATAGAGACCACCGACAGCAACAACCTTGGCAGCTTCTTCAGCTACCTGTTCCTTCATCTTCTCGTAAGCGCCTGACCAAGCTGCTTCATACTCTTCAGGCTTCTCTACAGAGTCAAAGCCCTTCTTAGCTAGAGCTTCGAAAGTTAGGTACTCAGAGTTACCACCGAGCATGATGTCTGTTCCACGACCAGCCATGTTGGTAGCTACTGTTACAGCACCCAAACGACCTGCTTGAGCCACGATAGAGGCTTCTCTAGCGTGGTTCTTAGCGTTTAGAACTTCGTGCTTGACTCCACGCTTAGCCAGAAGCTTAGATAGGTACTCGCTCTTTTCAACGCTTGTGGTTCCAACTAGAACTGGTTGACCGGTTGCGTGACGGGCAGCGATGTCTTCAACTACCATCGCAAACTTCACGGCTTCGTTCTTATAGATCAAATCTGACTGGTCAATACGAACCATTGGCTTATTGGTTGGAATAGGAACAACACCGAGCTTGTATGTGCTCATGAATTCAGCTGCTTCAGTAGCTGCTGTACCGGTCATACCTGACAAGGTCTTGTATAGACGGAAGTAGTTCTGCAAAGTAACTGTTGCCAGAGTCTGGTTCTCAGCCTTGATAGCAACACCTTCTTTAGCTTCAATAGCCTGGTGCATACCTTCGTTGTAGCGGCGACCTTCAAGAATACGTCCGGTGTGCTCATCAACGATTAGCACCTCACCCTTCATAACAACGTAATCCTTATCAGCTTTGAAAAGAGCTTTAGCTTTTAGAGAGTTATTTAGGAAAGAGATCAGTGGAGTGTTTGCTGCCTCATAAAGATTAGAAATACCTAGGTAATCTTCAACCTTGGTAATTCCTGGCTCTAGGATTCCAACAGTTCTCTTCTTCTCATCAACTTCGTAGTCAATAACTGGCTGAAGTTTTTCAGCAAGCTTTGCAAACTCACCAAACCAACGGTTAGCTTCTCCCGCTGCTGGACCAGAAATGATCAAAGGAGTTCTTGCCTCATCAATCAAGATCGAGTCAACTTCGTCAACGATGGCGAAGAAGTGTTCTCTCTGAACAATCTGAGAAGCACTTTGAGCCATGTTGTCTCTTAGGTAGTCAAAACCATATTCGTTGTTGGTTCCATAGGT
>JBEDBW010000097.1:0-1415 GCA_041177045.1 Actinomycetota bacterium
CCCATCTTTCTTTCAATGATTATGAAAGATGTAATTCCAAAAGCACCTAATGCATATGCAATGAATGCGTTAGGTGAAGTCCAACCCCATTCACGGCCTTGCTCTGCAACGATAAGAAGTGGAACAACACCAACGATGATGGTCAGAACACCCCACCAGTCAATACGCTTGCTCTTTGACTCGATGTGTGGAACGTGTAGGAATGAAAGAACTAGTAGCAATGCAATTGCACCAATAGGAAGATTCATTAGGAAGATCCAACGCCATCCGGTAATTCCTAGGAAGCTATCAACACCAGCAAGTAGTCCACCAATCAGTGGACCAAGAACGCTTGATGTTCCAAACACCGCAAGGAACAGTCCCTGGTAACGAGCCCTATCTCTTGGAGGAACAATGTCAGCAAGAATTGTTAGAGCTAGTGCAAACAAACCACCAGCACCAATACCCTGAATAGCTCTGTATGCAGCAAGCTCGTACATTGTGTTTGCTAAGCCTGAAATAACAGAACCGAAGATGAAGATAGAGATTGCTGTGATGAATAACTTGCGGCGACCAAAAATGTCTCCGAGCTTTCCATATATAGGTGTAGCAATAGTTGAAGTGATTAGGTACGCAGTTGTTACCCATGCTTGAGCAGATAGACCATTTAGATCATCTGCAATTGTTCTCATTGCAGTTCCAACAACACTTTGATCTAGTGCCGATAGGAACATTCCAGCCATAAGGCCAAATAGTACGAACATGATTTGTCTGTGGGCTGCAGCTTTGCGTTCTGCGCGTGCCATTGGAAACTCGTTTCTTCAGTTATAAAAGTTAGACTTGCTAAATGGGAAGAAAATTCAGGCAATCAAGCTTTAGAGCTTTGGGCTTAGGCCTTCTAGCCTTAGTAATACTTCCCGCGGTAAATAACCCTACACCTTCGTTAGCAACCAGCCTTGCTTGGCAATCAATAGATGCCCCTGAATCTACTTGGATTGTTGTGAACAAGCTAAGGCCTCTAAATCCAATCAAATACGTCCCTAAAGACCTAGTTGCCCCTAAGTTCGGCACATTAAATGCAAATCCATATGGCAGAAAACTTAGGAAAGAAGCCTCAACCGCTGCTTATCGTTTAGCTATGGCTATGTATACCGAGGGTAAAGGCAGGCTCATCATTCAAAGTGCTTACAGATCTTATGCAGACCAAAAGGCCATTCATGCTCGTCAGGTCGAAAAGTATGGCCTGAAAGCAGGAGAAGCTCTAGCTGCTAGACCTGGTTACTCAGAGCACCAGACCGGCTGGGCAATGGATGTTTCAGCAAGAGATCAGGGCTGCCAGATCAGAGTTTGCTTTGGTCAAACCAAGGCTGGTTCTTGGCTAGCTAAGAATGCCTATAAATACGGATTCATAATTAGATATCCAAACAATGCCACAC
>JBEDBW010000097.1:1430-8483 GCA_041177045.1 Actinomycetota bacterium
CAACAACCGGCTATCAGTATGAACCTTGGCACCTTAGATACGTTGGTAAGGGTCTAGCCATGGTTATGCATGATGACAGGGTAGCTACCCTAGAGAAGTTCTTTAACCTTCCATCAGCCCCTAACTACTAACAAAGCATTAACCTTTATCTATGGCTAAATCAGTAAATAACAAGAAATCCACCTACGCCTTCTTAGGTCCTGTGGGTACATTTACTGAGCTTGCCTTGGCTCAGGTAAAAGAAGCCAAAACAGCCAAGCACCTTCCAGTTTCAACGATCAACGAAGCCATCGAAGCTGTTGTTTCAGGCAAAGCACAACGAGCAATTGTTCCAGTAGAAAACTCCATTGAAGGTGGAGTATCTGCAACTCTCGATGCGTTGGCTAACACAACTGACATCCGTATATATGGTGAGTATTTAGTTCCAATTACTTTTAACTTGGTGGCTAAGCCAGGCACAAAACTTGCTGATGTAAAGCTTGTAAGCACCCACCCAACTGCTTATGCTCAGTGTCGTGGCTGGATGCAGGAGAACTTCCCAGCTCATTCATACTTACCTTCTACTTCAACAGCAGCTGCAGCAGCAGATCTTCTCTCAAAAAATCCAAGTTCAGATGCTGCTATATCAGCTAAGAGCATTACTGAACACTACAAGCTAACTGTCTTGGCAAGAAACATCGGTGATAACAAAAATGCTCAAACAAGATTTATTGAAATAGGTCTTAACGCCAAGCCAACGAAGCGATCAGGTAAAGACAAGACCTCTGTAATTGTTGAACTTCCAGAAGATCGCCCAGGAGCACTTCTAGAAATGCTTGAACAGTTCGCTGCTCGTGGAGTTAACCTATCTCGAATTGAATCAAGACCAATTGGTGATCAACTAGGTAGATATCGTTTCAACATAGATGCCCAAGGTCACATTGATGACGAAGCTGTTGCAGAAGCCCTTATGGGTCTTCACAGATTTAGCCCGCACGTAACTTTCTTAGGCTCTTACCCAAGAGCAGATAAGAAGAAGAGTGAGCACGAGGGAAACAACTCAAATAAAGAATTCTCTTCTGCTGAATCATGGCTAAAGAAACTACGTCAAGGACGCTGAAGGTAAACCTAAATAAATGATTGATGCAAACCTACTGAGAGAAAACCCTGAGGCTATTAAAGTTTCTCAGAGAGCTAGAGGGGCAAGCGTTGAGCTTGTCGATCAAGCTGCATTAGCTGATGACAACTGGCGCAAGGCTCAAGCAGAATTTGAAAACCTAAGAGCAGAGCAGAATGCTAAAGCAAAACTTGTTGCTGGAGCATCTCCTGAAGAGAGAACCAAACTTATTGCTGAAGGGCAAGATCTTGCAGCAGGAGTAAAGGCAGCAGAACAGAAAGCTGCAGATTTTCAAAACGAGTTGAACTCAATTGTTCTAAAGATTGAAAACGTTGTGACTGATGGTGTTCCTGTTGGTGGCGAAGAGAACTTTGTTGTAATTCGCGAAGAAGGAACCAAGCCCAAGTTCAACTTCACCCCTAAAGATCACGTTGACCTAGGCGAATTACTCGATGTAATTGACATCGAGCGTGGTGTGAAGATCTCTGGTTCTAGGTTCTATTTCCTAAAGGGCTGGGGAGCAAGACTAGAACTTGCTCTTATGAATTTGGCACTAGACCAGGCAGCTAAAGCTAACTTCACAGCACTCATCACCCCAACCCTTGTAAAGCCTGAGGTCATGGCAGGTACTGGCTTCCTGGGTGAGCACGCGGATGAGATCTATTACTTACCAGCAGATGACCTCTATCTAACTGGAACTAGCGAAGTAGCTCTTGCTGGATATCACAGCAATGAAATTATTGATCTTTCGGATGGACCAAAGAGATATGCTGGTTGGTCAACTTGTTACAGACGTGAAGCCGGTAGCCACGGAAAAGACACCAAAGGCATTCTTCGAGTTCACCAGTTCAACAAACTAGAGATGTTCTCTTATGTAACTCCAGAGCAAGCAGACGAAGAGCACACAAAACTTCTAGCTTGGCAAGAAGAGATGTTAAAGAAGTGTGAACTTCCATATCGTGTAATCGACACAGCAGCTGGTGACCTAGGTTCATCTGCTGCACGTAAGTTTGATGCCGAAGCTTGGGTTCCATCTCAAGAAACATATAGAGAACTAACTTCAACTTCTAACTGCACTACTTACCAAGCAAGACGATTGAATGTTCGTTACAGAAAAGAAGACGGCAAGACTGCTGTTGCTGCAACTCTTAACGGAACTCTTGCTACCACTAGATGGCTAGTTGCTATTCTTGAGAACCACCAACAAGAAGATGGTTCTGTTCGTATTCCAGTAGCACTCAGACCATACCTCGGTGGTGCTGACGTAATCTCCCCAGTGAAGAAGAGCTAAGTTTTGAGTTTCGAACCCTGGCTCATTGCTATCGACATCGATGGCACACTTGTGCACGATGATGGCTTCCTAGCACCTCAGGTGATTAGAGAAGTAACAAGAGTCAGAGATCTCGGTCACCACGTTGTTGTTGCAACAGGTAGAGCTGCAGCAAATGCAATTCCGGTAGTTCAAGACGTAGGTATTGAAGCGGGCCACGTAGTCTGCTCAAATGGAGCAGTGACAATTGAAATCGATCATCAAGATGACAGAGGCTACTCAGTTAGAGAAGTAATCGGTTTTGATCCAGCACCGGTACTAAGTCAGCTAATTGAAAAACTACCTGATGCTCACTTCGCAGTTGAAGATGTTGATGGAACATATAGATTCCATAAACCATTTCCTTCATATGCTCTAGGTGCAGAAAACATTGAAACACCATTAGATCAACTCATGCACGGTGAAGTTAGCCGAGTTGTAGTTCTGTCCCCTGAGCAAAACGTAAATGACTTTTTAGAAATAGTTGAGTCCGTTGGACTTCATTCAGTGTCTTATGCAATTGGCTACACAGCCTGGTTAGATATTTCTCCACAGGGAGTTACTAAAGCAAGTGCTCTTGAACAAAGAAGAAAAGCACTTAATGTGCCAAGTAACAGGGTTATTGCCATAGGCGATGGAAGAAATGATATCTCCATGTTTGAGTGGGCAAATGCTGGTGGAGGCCTTTCATTTGCTATGGGCCAGGGCCCAGATGAAGTAAAGCAGGCAGCCACAATGGTGACCGCTAGCGTTGAAGAACACGGTGTTGCCAAGGTACTTGAAGGCCTAGAGGGCATTATTTATAGCCAAAGCTAGCTCACAGGCTAAGGTCTGTCCGAGCGGCCGAAGGAGCTAGTCTTGAAAACTAGTGAACTGAAAGGTTCCGTGGGTTCGAATCCCACGGCCTCCGCCAGTTTTGTCTAACTGAGACTTAAGCCAAATCACCTAAGGGGTTATTGAATTGTCTGAAAAGTCCAAGAAGCAAGTAAAGCTAGATCGTGCAGTAGCACGTCACGGCAACATTCAAGCTACCGGCCGTTTCAGAGCCCTGCTTGGCATTCTAGGTAAAGCCCTAATCGTTGTCTTAGTTTCAACTCTGACCGTCACAACTGTTTCAGCTATTCAACTTGCTGGAAAGTTTGGGGATAACGAAATTGATGTTCCTGATGGGGATGGAGCTCCAAGAGTGATTCCGCCAATCAGCGGACCAATCAACATGCTTCTTGTTGGAAGCGACTCCAGAGAAGGTGCTGGTAACTCAGCTTTCGGTGACACCGAAGGAACTCTTGCTGACGTAATCATTCTTATGCACATTTCTGAAGACAGACAGAATGCAGTTGCACTGTCTTTCCCAAGAGATCTTTTGGTTCCATGGCCAGCATGTCCAAGTACTACTGGTGGACCAGGTTACTACGCACAATCACTAGGTCAGATCAACGCAACAATTGCTAATGGTGGGCCTGGCTGCACACTTCTCACTGTTGAGAAGCTAACTGGTTTGAACATTCCTTATCTTGCAATGGTTGACTTCAATGGAGTTATTGAACTCTCTAACGCTGTTGGTGGAGTTGAAGTTTGTGTTGCTCAAGATATTGAAGATGAATACACCAACACATACCTAAAGAAAGGTATGCACACTCTTCAGGGAGTTCAGGCACTTCAGTTCCTTAGAACTAGACATGGTGTTGGCGATGGTTCAGACCTAGGTCGTATCAGCAACCAGCAGGTTTATCTAACTTCGCTAGTTAGAAAACTAAAGAGCAAGGATATTCTTTCTAACCCGGTTGCTCTATACAGCCTTGCTCAAGCAGCAGCTGAACACATGAAGCTCAGTAACACTCTTGCTGAACCAACTACTTTGATGGCTATTGCTAATGCATTGAAAGATATTCCGATGAAGAAGGTTACATTCCTTCAGCTACCTTCGGTATCTGGTCTTCCAGCTCCTAACCAGGGACGAGTAATGCCTGACTATGAAAAAGCTCAGGTTCTTTTTGACTTGATGATTAATGATCAGCCACTTGTTCTTGGTGAAGTTAACAACACTGGTGCTGGATCAGAAGTAGCACCAACACCTAAGCCTTCATCAACTTCTACTGCCACTCCGAAGCCATCTTCGACAGTAACTCCGAAGCCAACCCCAACTCCTACAGTGACACCACTTCCGGATTGGGCACAGGGCACGAATGCTCAAACAACTACCTGCTCAAAATAACTATTTAGTAGAGCATTCTGGCTAGGGTTAAAACATGTCAACAGTAGTCATATGGGTATCAGATCTTGAGAAGTCAGTTAATTTCTATTCAGCTCTTTTTGAAGACAACTCTCCTTATCGTTCGCCAGAGTTTGCAAGTGTTCAAGGTCTAGGCAATGAAGTTCTTATTCATCTTCTACCTGAGCAGTATCGTTCAGAGCCAACTCTTGGTGAAGACAACCCAATCAAACCCGTCTTTGATGTTCAAAGCATCGATAAGGCAAGACTTGCTGCGGGTAGAACCGGTGGCAAGATCAAGAGTGAAGTAATGGAACACAACAACTGGACTTATGCCGATGGCCATGATCCTGATGGAAACATCATCCAGGTTCGAGAAGGACTCTAGCGAACCACTACAGGAGCTGAATCAATCGTTACTGAGTAGAAGCCAACTTTTACCGCTTGAACGGTTATTACTATCTCCGCTTTTCTATCTGCAGCTGTTAAGCGATATGTCTTACCAGTTGCCTTGGAAATCTTTGCGCCATCTCTAATCCATTGGTAGGTAAGTTTCACACCGATTGGTAGGTAAGTTTCACACCGCTATCCCATGTTCCAACTTGTGCGGTCAGGGTGTTATTCACTCTTGCTGTTCCAATAATCTTTGGATCAGGAGTCTTTATAAGTTCCCCGAGTCCAACCTTCACAGATTTAGAGGTACTGGATGTGGTGTTGTAGCCGAATCGAGTGAGAGTCACCTTTGCTGAAACAGATGTTTTGTAATCAGCTGATTGCAATGTGTAAACAGATTTAGTAGCTCCTGTGATTGCCTTGCCATTTCGTAACCATTGGTATGTAGCAGTAGTTGAAGCAGGAACTGAAGACCTAATAGTCAGACGGTTACCCGTCTTTGATGTGCCGCTAACAGTGATTGAGGGTTTATCTATTACCCCGCCCAGCACGATTTTTGCAGAACTTGTTGTTACTGCAACGGGGAAACCTTGCTGAGTGACTGTTGTTTGAAGCGTTATCGACTTCTGATATTCGCTAGGAGTAGGTGTGTAGGTAGAGCCAATAGCTCCTGGAATTGTTTTGCCATCAGCTAGCCACCTATAAACAACAGTTGCTGATGGTTCTGCTAAAGGACCGCCAACTAGGGGAACTCCAACCCTGGCTTGACCAGTTAGGGATGCTGCAGCAAGAGCAGGGTTAGTTACCAGTAATGGAACTGATGAGATAGTCGCCGAAGGTTTTGAAGGTTTAGTGGCGAGTATCTTCAAAGACACTAGTGCTCCAGCATCAGCTGAAGTTGTTACGTATGTTGTTCCAGTTGCATTAGGAATAGCGACTGAGTTTCTCAACCACTGGTAATTCAGCGTTGCGGTGTAGTCCCAATTCACCACCGTTGCTGTGAGGGTACTGCCGACAGTATTAGCTCCAGCAACGCTTACCTCAGGAGCTTCAGGGTTAAGTGTGTTTAGGAAAGCTGTAAGAGAGGCAGTGCGTTGTGGGAAGAACTGATCTAGCCAGTTCTGCCAGAAGATAGCAGAACTGACATTCGGATTAGACCTATAGTCATTGGCGATATATGCATTGTTGATTACTGAAGCCACTTTGTTTTTGAAAGCAGGGATACCAAGGGTAGCCACTTTATCTTTCACAGCAACCTGAGCTTTAATAAGTAGCTTCTTGCAAGGATCATAGGCAACACACTTTCGAAGCATCACGCTACGTTCTTGGTTACCAAAGTTTCTATAGGCAGGACCTCTACCTAGCCAATCAAGTTGAGCATCTGCTTCCATTGGGAAGGTTCCATCTTGACCCCAAGGAATGATTTTTAGTTTTCCAGTGTCATCAAAGACGATGTAGTAATTGTTCTGAACCACATCTGTATAGCCATCCCAGTTAGATGTGTAGATATCTGTTGCCATCAAATTTATGACAGATGTCATGTCTGCAATTTTGTTTACTTCAGTCCACCAGGTGGCACCGTTAAGTTCCGAAACAGCAACAGCTGCATTCAAATCAGTTCTATCGTTATCGCCGTAGTTAGTGTCGTAGCACCAGCTTTGGCTATAAGTCATGTCAGCTAAATAGCAGTTAGAACTATAAACATGAACAGGATTCAACCATCTCTTAAGCATCTGACCATCAATGGATTCAACATTCATATAGAGACCAAAGTCTGCATTGTTTACTGTGACCCAAGAGTAGGTAGTTCTAGGAGCAACCAGTCCCATGGCTCTATAGATGCGGTAAGAAGTATCTTCTCTAACAAATGAAGGATCCTGAAGCATGCTGTTTAGAGTCATGCGAGTAAGTCCAAGAAACTTTTGGTTAGGGACAAAGGCATCAAACTTTAGTTTCATAGGAGCTTTGTCGTAGTTGTTGATTGGTCTTCTAGTTGCCTGGCCCTTTAATCGAACACCAATGTTGGTAAGGGTAGTAATGACA
>JBEDBW010000097.1:8497-8938 GCA_041177045.1 Actinomycetota bacterium
CGTCAGCAGTTGTAATTTTTACATCAGCTGTTCTATAGGTACTCGCATTCGTATCAGCATTAAGAGCATCAATGGTGGCTTGAGGCATTGTTAGATCTACGTTAGATACAACTACAGGGTTATAAAAGACAGCAGCTGAATCTGTGCCTTCGTTATACATAGTTGTGCTGATACCTGATACAGGTTGAGCAGCACTGGCAGTCTGAGTTGGGATGAGTGCTAAAGCAAAGACGAGAAGCGTTGAAAGCACTGGCTTTCTCAAACTGATTCTCATATCTCGTCCTTTATTAGCGGAGAGATATCAGTCTATTTTGAGTTCAGAATGTTGGCTACCGAGCCACGTTTGATTAGGTTGGCTGGCAGGACAATCTCTTTAGGTTTGGTGTTAGCTTCAATGGCTTCAACTAGTTCTGTTACGGCTATGTGACCTAGTTCTTCAAC
>JBEDBW010000098.1:0-3221 GCA_041177045.1 Actinomycetota bacterium
CGTGGCCGTGAATTTGTAATGAAAGACGCATATTCATTTGATGTATCTGATGCAGGACTTGTTGCTTCATACCAAGCCCAAAGAGATGCATACGAGAGAATCTTTACTCGTTTAGGTATTGAGTATGTAATTGTGCGTGCCGATGCTGGAGCTATGGGCGGGTCAGCATCAGAAGAATTCCTGTCACCTTCTCCTATTGGAGAAGACACATTCGTTAGATCAGCTGGCGGATATGCTGCCAACGTCGAAGCAGTAACTATCTCTGCTCCTGAAGCATTAAGCATTGAAGGGTTACCTCAAGCTGAAACACACTCAACACCAGGTTCAACATCTATCAATGCAGTTGTGTCATTTGCTCAAGATTCTCTGGGGAAGAAAGACATTGAAGCCTCATCTGCCTTGAAGCACATTGTCTTGGCACTAACCGATGTGAAGCACAAGAGATCTCTTGTGGTGGTCGGTATCCCAGGCGACCGCGAATTAGAAATGAAGCGAGCTGAAATTGCTTTTGCTGGGTTCGAAGTCGAAACAGCTAATGATGAAGATTTTGCTAAACACCCAGAACTGTTTAAAGGTTTCATTGGGCCAGTCAAGAATGGTAAACAGTTCCTAGGTGAAAAAGCTGAGTCAAAGATTAAATATCTCTTGGACCCAAGAGTCGTTACAGGTACTTCTTGGATTGCTGGTTCTAACGAAAAAGACAAGCACACATTCAACTTGGTAGCAGGTCGAGACTTCGCATCTGATGGAGTTGCTGACTTAGCTGAAATTCGTGCTGGAGATCCAGCTCCTGATGGCAGTGGACCACTGGAATTAGCTCGAGGAATTGAAATCGGACACGTATTCCAGTTGGGTAGAAAATACGCTGAAGCTTTAGATCTCAAGGTTCTAGATGAAAACGGCAAGTTAGTCACTGTGACCATGGGTTCTTATGGAATTGGTGTTACACGAATCATTGCTGTGCTTGCTGAGGCAAATAACGATGAAAAGGGTCTGATCTGGCCGTCTGCTGTTTCGCCTGTGGATATTCATGTTGTTGCCGCTGGTAAGGAGGATGTAATTTACGAAACCGCTGCAAAGTTGGCTAAAGAGCTTGAAGCGAAGGGCAAGTCAGTGATTCTCGATGACCGCCTAAAGGTAAGTCCTGGCGTGAAATTTAGTGATGCTGAACTACTGGGAATCCCGCAAATAGTCATTGTGGGTAGAGGTCTTGAAAACGGGGAAGTAGATCTTTGGGATAGACGCTCTGGCGACCGACGCTCTGTCAAGGTAGAATTGGCGGTAGCCGAGCTCACATAGTCCATTCTCTGTGGCTTGCATAACTTACTAGCGGCCAGGAGGCGTTTCATGGACATCGATTTAGGTGCTCTTCGACTTGTTGAAAGAGATCGAGAAATTCCTTTCAACGAACTTGTTGAAATTATTGAAGCCGCCGTTGAAGCTGCCTATCACAAGAGCGTTGGTAATTCAGATCCAGCTCGTGCAGTTCTAGACCAGAAGACAGGCAAAATCGTCATCATGGTTCCTGACACTGAGGAACGCAATGAAGCAGGCGAACTTATTGTTACCCTTCCTGATGGATCTAAGGTCCCAGAGGTAGACAAGACTCCAGAGAACTTTGGTCGTATTGCAGCTAATGCTGCGAAACAGGTTATTGCTCAGCGAATCAGAGGCATCTCTGATGAAGGTCTTTATGGTGAGTTCAAAGCCAAAGTAGAAGACATTGTTGCTGGTGAAATCCAGCAAGGTCCTCGTTCATACATGGTTTATGTAAAGCTTGGCGATGCCGAAGCAATCATGCCACCAGAAGAACAAGTACCAGGCGAAGACTACTCTCACGGTAAGAGAATGCGTTTTTATGTCACCAAGGTTGATAAAAACGTCAGAGGTCAGGTCCAGATTAACGTTTCTAGAACTCACCCGAGCCTTGTTCGTAAGCTTTTCGCTCTTGAAGTGCCTGAGATTGCAAGTGGTCAGGTTGAAATCGTCCAGGTTGCTAGAGAAGCAGGTCACCGCACCAAGATTGCAGTGAGAACATCAGTTGCAGGGCTAAATGCCAAGGGGGCTTGCATTGGCGAACTAGGTCAGCGAGTTAGAGCTGTAACAGCTGAGCTAAACGATGAAAAGATCGACATCGTTGATTATGAGGAAGATATCGCTAAGTTTGTGGCTCAGGCCTTATCTCCAGCCAAGGTTTCAGCGTCATTCGTCGTCAATGATGGAGCGGCTGTAAGGGGAGAACACCCTAAGGTGCGCGTACTTGTCCCTGAATATCAGCTTTCCCTTGCCATTGGTAAGGAAGGCCAGAACTCTAGACTTGCCAGCAAGCTAACCGGAGCCAAGATTGACATCATGGCTGATGACCTCGAAGACGAGGAATAAACAGTAGCCCTACGCCGTTACATAAAAGGCTAGAGCTTTAGGGAATGCAGGCATTAGAATGTATCCAGTTAGAACTTGCGTTGGCTGCCGCCAGCGTGGCAACCGATCAGATTTGATTCGGATAGCCAATTTTCAGGGAAACCTGAGTGTTGATACCGAAAAGAAAATGCCCGGTCGTGGCTCTTGGCTACACAAGAAAACGAAATGTCTTGAAACTGCGGTTGAAAGAAAAGCCTTTGGGCGAGCATTTCGCGGAAAAGCAGACCTTGAGCAAGTAACTGATTTAGTCAAACAAATAGAACAGGCCGAAATGATGTTAGAGATCTAATGAGCACCTCGAAATGAGTTCCTCAAAGCAATAAGCCTGCCCTGACTGGGGTGGGTCCCAGACAGGAGATATAAAGTGGCGCTACCACGCGTGTACGACATTGCCAAAGAGCTCGGTATTGAAACTGCCGAGGCACTGGCCAAATTAAACGAATTAGGCGAATACGTCAAAAGCGGTTCGTCAACCATTGCCCCTCCGGTGGCAAACAAGCTTCGTGCAGCGTATCCAAACGCCAAGCCAAAAGAAGAAGCTCCTAAGGTTGAAAAGGCACCAGCTAAAGCAAAGGCAACCAAAGCTGTTGCTAAAGAGGAAGCTGTTGAAGAGGCAAAGCCTGCTGATTCTGCGCCTGTCGAGCCAGTTGCACCTGCAACTCCGGTAGCTCCAACCGCTGGTATCCCGCGTCCAGGAAACAACCCATTTGCTGCTGCACAGGGCATGGGAATTCCTCGCCCGATGGCAAGACCGGGAAACAATCCTTTCTCAAGCAATCAGGGCATGGGTAGAACAGGTC
>JBEDBW010000099.1:0-4491 GCA_041177045.1 Actinomycetota bacterium
CGCCAAGGACTATATTCGGGCAGGCGATGTCTTTCAGGTTGTCTTATCGCAGAGAATTGATATCGAAGTCAAAGCGCGTCCAATAGATGTTTATCGAGTGCTACGGGCCCTAAACCCATCACCTTATATGTATCTGTTGAACTACTCAGATAACAAAGGTGACTATGCAGTTGTAGGTTCTTCTCCGGAAGCCCTTGTTAAGGTCTCAGGCAGCAAAGTGGTTATGCATCCGATTGCAGGCTCTAGGCCTCGAGGAGCAGATCAAGGTCAGGACGAAGCAAACGCTGAGTCCCTTCTTGCTGATCACAAAGAAAGAGCTGAGCATCTGATGCTTGTCGATCTTGCCCGCAACGATCTGCTCAAAGTCTGCGAACCTTCTTCTGTATCAGTTACACAATTCATGAAGATTGAAAGATTCAGTCACATCATGCACTTGGTCTCAACAGTTGAAGGTCAACTTGCCAGTGGTGAAACACCTATTGATGTTTTCAAGGCTACGTTCCCTGCTGGGACGCTATCTGGTGCTCCAAAGCCACGAGCTCTGGAGATCATCGACGACCTAGAGTCCTCAAACCGAGGTATCTTTGGCGGAGTCGTGGGTTACTTGGACTTTGAGGGCAATGCTGATTTAGCAATCGCGATTAGAACGGCTTTCATCCGTGACGGAGTAGCAAGAGTGCAGGCAGGTGCAGGAATTGTCTTGGATTCAGTGCCCGAGTCTGAATATCTGGAAACAAAAGCCAAAATGTCTGCAGTGGTAGCCTCAATTGACCGTGCCAACGCTCTGTTTGGAAATAAATAGGTCAGTAGCAACCAAGCTACACAAGTCTTGTTAAGATTGGATACGGAAGGGTAAACATGAGCAACCACGAGAACGAACCAGGACACGGAAATTCAGTAGCAGCTTGGTCTGCGGTAATCACTGCAATTGTAGGAGTTACCATCGCCACTTTGGGTGTAGTCCTACCGGAAGGAACCCTAGTTGTTATCGGCTCTGTCCTGACTGTGCTCTCAATCCCAATGGGACCTGTTCTTGCAAAGCTTGGCTACGGCGTCAACCAAACAACCTCAAAGAAATAATGCTTGAGGATCTCTATGCTGGAGCAGAGGCTGATGCTCTTGCCCGGCTAGAGCAAGTTTCTATAGCCCAACTTGAGTCTCTAATCTCAGATGCTGCTGAGCCAATTGACTGCCTAAGTGTCTTTGGCAAGAGTCAAACGATTCAGGTTATCGCTGAGATTAAGAGAGCGAGTCCATCCAAAGGTGACCTCGCACCTATAGCAGATCCAGCAGCGCTAGCAACTACATATCAATCCGCCGGGGCATCTGCCATAAGCGTTCTAACTGAAGAAAGAAAATTCAAGGGGTCTCTGGCTGACCTAATCGCCGTTAGAGCTGCCGTCACAATTCCAGTGCTCCGCAAAGACTTCGTATCAATGGAGCAACAGGTCCTTGAGGCAAGGGCGTATGGAGCAGATCTTGTTTTATTGATTGTGGCTGGCCTAGAGCAAGACAAACTGGTCAAACTAGCGAGGTTTGTTGAGAGCTTTGGGATGACTCCTTTTGTGGAAACACACTCAAGCGATGAAGTAAGTAGGGCTGTTGACTCTGGTGCCAAGTTGATTGGAATCAACGCTAGGGACTTATCTACATTCGAAACCGACCGCAATTTGTTTCAACAACTAGCTGAATCTTTGCCTAGCGATTGCATCGCTGTTGCGGAGTCAGCAGTCAGGAATACTGAAGATGTTTCAGCCTATGCAAAGGCCGGAGCAGACATGGTTCTTGTAGGTGAGGCTCTAGTTACAGGGGATGCTCGTCAGTTATTGGAAGAGTTCACCTCCGTCAAAAAGATTAGACTTTAGAAGATGACCGAGAAAACCCATCTTCAAGACCAGAACGGACCATACTTTGGTGAGTATGGAGGTCGCTTCGTACCTGAGTCACTTATTGCGGCTCTAGATCAACTTGAAGAAACTTATGCAAAAGCCAAAGCAGACCCTTCATTTGCCATGGAGCTTGACGAACTCAACAAAACTTATGTCGGTCGTCCTTCAATCATTACTGAGATCCCTAAGTTCGCTGCTCTCGCTGGAGATATAAGAGTATTTCTAAAGCGCGAAGACCTGAACCACACTGGTTCTCACAAAATCAATAACGTTATTGGCCAGGCACTTCTTGCAAAGCGTATGGGTAAGAAGAGAATCATTGCAGAGACTGGAGCAGGTCAGCATGGAGTAGCTAGCGCAACTGCTGCAGCGCTATTCGGTCTTGAGTGTGTGGTCTACATGGGTGAGGTTGATACCCAAAGACAGGCCCTCAATGTTGCTCGTATGAAACTATTGGGTGCTGAAGTTGTTGCGGTAACTACTGGCTCCAGAACCCTTAAGGATGCCATTAACGAGGCGCTTAGAGACTGGGTGGCGAATGTAGATGACACTCACTACTTACTTGGCACAGTTGCGGGACCGCACCCATTCCCAACAATAGTTAGAGATTTTCACTCTGTAATTGGCAGAGAAGCTCGTCAGCAGATGCTTGACGACTATGGCTTCCTACCTGATGTTGTTACAGCATGTGTTGGTGGTGGATCTAACGCAATTGGTTTATTCCACTCGTTCTTGGACGATGAAAATGTTGCTCTGTGGGGATTCGAAGCAGCAGGTGAAGGCATGGACACTATGAGACATGCTGCCACTCTTAGCAAAGGCAAAGTGGGAGTGTTGCATGGAGCGAAGAGTTACATGCTTCAAGACGAAGATGGCCAGACCATCGAGAGCCATTCGATTTCAGCAGGTCTTGATTACCCAGGTGTTGGGCCTGAGCACTCTTGGCTAAAAGATCTAAACAGAGCTCAGTATTTTGGCATCAGTGATGACGAGGCAATGCAGGCTTTGAAAGCCCTCTCACAAACCGAAGGAATCATTCCTGCCATTGAAACTGCTCACGCTCTCGCGGGAGTAATCAAGTATGGTTCTACTCTCGCTCCTGGTTCGACCGTTCTTCTAAATCTCAGTGGTCGTGGAGATAAAGACATGGAAACCGTGGGCAAGTACTTTGGATTCTTAGAGTAACCAGATGAGCAAGACTGAAGAACTTCTACACACCCTCGAGCAAGAGGGTAAGCCAGCCCTAATCGGTTACTTCCCAGCTGGTTACCCAACCGTCGCTGATTCTGTTGATGCCTGTGTAGCAATTATGGATGGGCTAGTAATTCAAGTTGCTACTGAGCAGGCTCTAACTAACGGATTCAAGTTGAGCATGTTCTTTGACTTGCTAAGAGAGATAACCTCAAGAGTTTCTACTCCAGTACTTGTCATGAGCTATTGGAATCCGATTATGCAATACGGCGTTGAGAGATTTGCAAGAGATTTGAAGGCCGCAGGAGGGGCAGGATTGATTACTCCTGACCTCATTCCTGATGAAGCAGCTGATTGGATACGCTTCTCGGATGAATTAGAACTCGACAGAGTTTTCATGGCAACACCGTCTTCATCTCAGGCTCGTCTAGATCAAGTCGCTCGATTGAGCAGAGGATTCATCTACGCAGTCTCAACTATGGGAATAACTGGAGCAAGAGAAGATTTAGATGCGAAGGCTCGAAGCGTTGTTTCTGGCGTGAAGAGCACGAAAACGGAAGTTCCTGTTTGTGTTGGTATCGGTATCTCCACAGCAGAACAGGTTACCGAAGTTAATTCCTATGCAGATGGTGCAATTGTGGGAAGCGTTTTTATCAAGGCTTATCGCGATGGCGGAATCGAAGAACTAAAGAAGACAGTCAAACAATTAAAAGGTGGTAACTAAGTGTCGTTCCTCTATGCAATTCCTTCACCAACGATCTCGACGATTCAGCTTGGACCATTAGTCATCCACTTCTACGCACTGTTTATCCTTGCTGGAATCATTGTTGCCGTTGTTATAACAGCGGGCCGAATGAAAGCAAGAGGAATGGAACCAGGATTGGCAATTGACATTGCTATCTGGGCTGTACCGATGGGAATCATCGGCGGACGACTATTCCATGTTGCCACTCACTTGAATGACTACTTTGGTGAAGGTAAGGACTGGACTGCGATGTTCAGACTTTGGGAGGGTGGCCTTGCTATCTATGGAGCCATCATCCTTGGTTCTGTTGGTGCATACATTGCATGTCAAGTTGACATCAAATCAAACCTCTAAAGATTGAATCAGCAGGAATTAGATTCCTAAGCTTCGCTGACGCATTGGTACCAGGATTGCTAGCTGCTCAAGCTCTCGGACGTTGGGGTAACTACTTCAACCAGGAGTTGTTTGGTGCTCCAACGGATCTACCATGGGGAATCCTCATTCCTTCAGACAACGATAGTTACCCAAAGGGTCTCCCGGACGGCTTAGCTTTTCACCCAACCTTCCTGTATGAATCACTTTGGTCACTTCTGGGTATAGCGGTGCTTTTGCTTCTAGAGAGACGATTCAACCTTCGTTGGGGTCGTATGTTTGCCGCGTACCTAA
>JBEDBW010000100.1:0-556 GCA_041177045.1 Actinomycetota bacterium
GTTCTGCTATCGGTTCTGATTATTGAATATGGCCAAGCGGCAATTGCAACCGCAGGTTTGGCTGGCGCACTAGTGTTCGTTCTGGCTGGTCTTGCTGTTTCTCGCGGTATCGCTCGAGCAACTCGTGAATCAGAGAAGTTCAGAGCGAAGGAAATTGAAACTCGTACCAAGATCGCTGAGTTGGAAGCTGCTTCTCGTGAACGTCAACAACAGTTATCTCAAGTATTAGGAACAGCAGTTCCACTGTTATCAGTCATTAAAGATTCCGAAGGCCCGCTAAATGAAGACCTAAGGCAATCAGCGAAGCTAGTTGAAGCAACACTTAGAGATAACCTTCGAGGACGAGAACTACTAAATCGAGCTATGAGCAATGAGATTCAAAGACTTAGAAACCTTGGGGTAGAGGTTCTGATTCTTGATGAAGGTGGAACGCAATCTCTCTCAGCAAAAGAAAGAGATGAACTGCTTAGTAGAGCTGTTGATTCTCTGCAAGTAGTTACTCAAGGTCGAGTAACAATTAGAAGCCCTAAGGGCGAAGACTTTTGTTTGACAGTTG
>JBEDBW010000100.1:594-3776 GCA_041177045.1 Actinomycetota bacterium
AGCGCAACCAGTTCTTTCACTTCGCTTTTAAACCCCAACGGGCCTGGGCTCTACTTACGTAGAACCTGGCCCGTCCCCTGGCGGTGATTTCTCAGACCCCTTAGATCTAGCTGTCTTCACCTAATGAAAAACTAATTCCATTGGGATAAATATTGTGGAAATCGAGCTCCAATTTAAGTCCCCATTTAAGGGGACACCTTAAAGTAGAAACCCCCTTCAATGAAGGGGGTTTCGGACCGTCGTTTGCTATCCCAGCAACGCTGTTTCTAGTGTATCTAATCCAACGCTTCCCAAGTTCAAAGCTTTCATGTGGAAGTCCTTGATGTTGAAGTTAGCTCCCTGACGAACCTTGTATTCATCACGGATGTTCTCCCAGATTCTCTGACCAATCTTGTAGGAAGGAGCCTGTCCTGGCCAACCGAAGTAACGGTGCACTTCAAAGTTGATGAACTGCTCGCTCATGTTTACGTTCTTGCTCATGAAATCAAGGGCATAGTCAAAGTCCCACTTGCCAGTGCCATCAAGTCTTGGCTTGCCTAGGTGAACTCCGATGTCTAGAACAACACGAGCTGCACGCATACGCTGGCCATCTAGCATTCCTAGGCGGTCGCCTGGATCATCTAAGAAGCCAAGTTCTTGCATCAGACGCTCTGCATACAGAGCCCAACCTTCGCCGTGACCTGAAGACCATGATGCAAGACGACGCCAAGAGTTCAGCTCAGCCTTATTATAAACCTTCTGAGCAATCTGAAGGTGGTGTCCTGGAACACCCTCGTGATAGACAGTTGTTGTTTCTCTCCAAGTATCAAACTCGGTAACTCCAACAGGTACTGACCACCACATTCTTCCCGGTCTTGAGAAGTCATCGGTAGGGCTGGTGTAGTAGATACCACCGTGTTGAGTAGGTGCAATCATGCACTGAAGCTTTCTTAGTGGCTCAGCAATATCGAAGTGAGTTCCACTTAGCTTCTCGATTGCAGCATCGCTTAGCTTCTGCATCCAACGCTGAAGTTCATCTGTGCCGTGAAGCTTGCGTGAAGGATCGTTATCTAGAACCTCAATGGCTTCTTGAACAGTTGCACCTGGCTTGATTTCATTTGCAACTGCATTTTGTTCGGCTACAACACGAGCTAGTTCTTCAATACCCCACTCATAGGTCTCATCAAGATCAACTTTCTTGCCTAGGAATCTAGCGCTTAGCAATTGGTAGCGGTCGCGACCAATAGCATCTTCATTGTTTCCTGCAGGTAGCAGTTCATTCTTGAAGAAGTCCACAAGCTTTGCATATCCTGCAGTTGCAGCTTCAGCAGAAGACTCAAGTTCTGCTTTTAGTGATGCAGGTAGTTCACCAGATTCAGGTGCTGCATTCTTGGCAAACTTTCTGAAGAAACCATCAGCAGCCAAAAGCTGTTCTGCTTGAGTGGTTGCTAGAACAATCTGACGAATAGCAGGAGTGTCTTTTGCTTCAATACCTTTACGAAGAGTTTCGATATAGCCATCGATTGCTCCATCAACTGCCTTCATTCGCTTGGAGATGTTTGACCAGTTCTCCTCAGTTGCAGTTGGGGAGAGATCAAAGATGTCTCTAATGCCTTGAGCATTAGATGCGATGGGGTTTAGGTCTCTGTTGCCTAGACCTGAATCATAAATTTCTCCGCTTAGTTTCAGAGTTGAAGTCATTGCTAGCTTGGTTACTTTGTCCACATCATCGCGAACTTCAGTTGCCTCAACTTTGGCAAGCATTTCTTTTTCAAGTTTGTTGTAGTTAGCAGCAGCTTCTGGGCTTGTATCTTCTAGCCTGTCTTCGCCAACTTTGAAACCTGCGTAGGTAGCAAATTCAGGACTTAGATCAACAAGGGTCTTTACCCAATCTTCCGCTAACAGGTCTAACTTGGATGGTTCACGGGTCATCTTGGTACCTTTCGGGTAGGCGAAATTACTAAGGACAAATCTAGTCCTGTTTTAGGGAGTTATTAGTCGAGCCCTGGTCGATACTGGGCTCGCCACTGGCCAAAGCCAGGGGTCAGATCGTGTCTAAACATGGAGTTGTTTCTGTTCCAAGAAGACGCAGCTTTCCTGACCTTCTTCTTACCCTCAGTGACCTGCTCAGCGTGAGCCGCCTCCAAGATGGCAACAACCGCAGCCAACTCCTCAGGAGTTGGACTACCAGCAAGCACCTTGATGGTTTCAGAAATAGGCTCTGGGTTTATCACAGTGGGATATTTCCGTGCTTCTTAGGTGGAGTAGTTGCGCGCTTGGTCTTCAGAGCAGCCAGGGCTTTGATAACGCTGATACGAGTAGCAGCAGGCTCAATGATTCCATCTAGCTCCCCACGTTCTGCTGCAAGGTAAGGGCTAGCAACGTTATAGGTGTATTCAGCAGCTAGTTGTGCTCTTACCTTCTTAACGTCTTCGCCAGCTTCTTCAGCAGCTTTGATCTTGTCGCGGAACAAGATGTTTACAGCACCCTGTCCACCCATAACTGCGATCTCTGCTGTCGGCCAAGCAAGGTTGATATCTGCTCCAAGTTGCTTAGAGCCCATAACAATGTATGCACCTCCGTAAGCCTTACGAGTAATGACAGTTACTAGAGGAACAGTTGCTTCTGCGTATGCATAAAGCAACTTAGCTCCACGACGGATAACTCCAGCCCATTCCTGATCTGCTCCTGGAAGATATCCTGGAACGTCAACAAGAGTTAGCACTGGGATTGAGAATGCGTCAGCGAATCTAACAAATCGGGCAGCCTTTTCAGCAGCATCAATGTTTAGAGTTCCAGCAAGAGCACTTGGCTGGTTAGCAACAATTGCGATTGACTGTCCAGCAACTCGAGCAAAACCAATCAGGATGTTTGGTGCGAATAGAGGCTGCACCTCTAGGAACTGGTTGTCATCAACGATTGACTCAATAACTTTAATCATCGAGTAAGGCTGGTTAGGTGAATCCGGAATGATTGTGTTCAGTTCACGGTCTTCATCAGTAATCTCTAGAGCTTCTTCACTCTCGTAGTGAATAGGTTCACTCAAGTTGTTTTCAGGAAGAAAGCTCAGAAGAGTTCTTGCATAATCCAAAGCATCGTCTTCATCGCTTGCTAGGTAGTGAGCAACACCTGAAGTCTTGTTGTGGGCAAGAGCTCCACCAAGTTCTTCCATCTCAACTACTTCACCAGTCACGGTCTTAATA
>JBEDBW010000101.1:0-3802 GCA_041177045.1 Actinomycetota bacterium
GGGTTACAAATCGTAACCGTAATCGACGGGGTCAAGGCCTAAAAGCCAGGGTTCCTCGCGTAACACGCTTGAGTTGAACACCTAAATGAAATGGAATAACTCATGTCAGAAAACAAATTAGTAGGCGAATTCCGCACCAGCTTTGGTAAAGGATCAGCCCGTAAGTCAAGAGCAGCCGGTAGAACTCCTGCGGTTATCTACGGTCACGGCTCAGAGCCACGTCACATCACCCTTCCAGCTCACGAGATCGCACTTGTGCTTCGTCACAAGAACGCAATCATCGAGCTAGACCTAAACGGCAAGAAGGAAACTGTTCTAGTAAAGAGTGCATCTAAGGATGTTGTTACTCAAGTAATCGAACACGTTGACCTTGTTGAAATCGTCAAGGGTGAAAGAGTTCACGTTGAAGTTCCAGTACACGTTGTTGGAGAGTCAATGTCAGGAACTGTTATCGATCTAGAGCACAAGACTGTGAAGATTGAAGTAGATGCAACTACCATCCCTGAGTATGTTGAAGTTATCTTCAACAAAGAAGGTCTTGGTTTCCACGTAACAGCTAAGGACATCGTTCTTCCAGCAGGAGCAAAGCTTGACTTTGCAGATGACGTACTAATCGCATCTGTTGTTGGTACCGGTGCTGGTGCGTCTGAAGAAGCAGAAGCAGCTCCTGCTGAAGCTGAAGCTCCAAAGGCAGAGTAGTCATCTCTACGAAGACTTTTCTAATAGTCGGGCTCGGTAACCCCGGGCCCGACTATTCTCACAACCGGCATAACGTCGGTCAGATGGTCTTAGAAGTTCTTGCTAAAAGAACAAATGCAACATTTAAACAACACAAAGCCCATGCTCTAGTAGCCGAAGGCAAACTAGGCGTTGGCTTTGATGCACCAAAACTAGTTCTAGCCAAATCACTTGGCTATATGAATACCTCAGGTGGCCCTGTTTCAGCTCTTCTAAAGTTCTATGACCTAACGCCAGAGAACCTTATTGTGATTCACGATGAACTAGACATTGACCAAGAAACAATCAAGATCAAGTTCTCCGGTGGTCACGGTGGACACAATGGTCTTAGAGACATCATCAGTGCCGTTGGTAATGACTACATCAGAGTAAGAGTGGGTATCGGTAGACCACCAGGACGCATGGATGCAGCTGACTATGTCCTTAGAGACTTTAACTCGACTGAGCGAGAAGAACTTCCAACAACCCTTGAGTTAGCTGCTGACATGGTTGAAGCAATAGCGACTATTGGTTTGGCTGAAGCCCAGCAGAAATACAACTAACCAAATCAACTTAGAATATCCCCATGGACGCGATAAAAGTTTCTGAGGGGTGCTCGCGTCTTGTTGCCCGAATTTCGGATGCTTACCCCTTCGTTCAGGTCTCAAAAGCCCTAGCTAACAAGCGTGTAGAGGTGGTTGCTCCCCCTGGAGCACAACCTTGGATTCTCAGTTCAATAGCCGATCTTCGCAAGTCAAAGAAGCTCTCCCAGCAGGCTCTTATCGTTGTTAGCTCAGGTAGAGAAGCAGAAGATCTAGTTGAGTTTCTAAACACCACAAACCCAGATGCTGAAATCCTAGAGTTTGCATCATGGGAGACACTTCCTCACGAGAGGCTCTCACCCTCAGCAGAGACTGTTGGTAAGAGACTAAAGACTCTCCACAGACTCAATGAACTAAACAAAGAAAAGAGCAACAAACAAGTCTTTGTTGTTGCCTCGATTAGAGCAGCTCTCCAACCTGTTGTATTGGGATTAGCTGACTACCCTCCTTTGAGTTTGAAAGTTGGTGGAGAGTATTTACTTCCAGAACTAACTCTGAAGCTGGTTGAGATTGCCTACCAAAGAGTAGACATGGTTACTAAGCGTGGAGAGTTTGCAGTTCGAGGTGGAATTCTAGATATCTTCCCAACTACTTCATCTCACGCCACAAGACTTGAGTTCTTTGGTGATGAATTAGAGCAGATGAGAGAGTTCAGCGTAGCTGACCAAAGATCTCTTGATGGCAGACCAAATGAACTAGTTATCTATCCAGCCAGAGAGATCATCATTACCCCTGATGTTGCTCTTAGAGCTAGAGAGATGGAACATGAGTTCCCGAATCTTTCAACCATGCTTGCCAAGATAGGCCAGGGCATACCTGTTGATGGTATGGAATCCCTTGCTCCAGCCTTAGTTAAATCACTAGGACAGGTCTCTGACTATCTAGATGAAGATGCTTACGTTGTTTTACTCTCTCCAGAGAAAGCAATGGCAAGGGCAGCAAACCTTATTGAGACTAATGAAGAGTTCTTGCATGCTGCATGGGATGCAGCACTCGAAGGAGCTAAAGCTCCTATTGATCTAAGTGCTGGTGGCTTTAAGTCAATGCATGATTTCACAACAGGACTTGATGGTAGACAGCTAATCAGCATCTCTTCATTCCTCGCTGATGAGACGCAACAGATCTCTCTAAACCTTTTAGAGATTCCTAACTTCAAAGGTTTAGATGTTGAACCAGTTGACTACATCGCGGATCAACTAGCTAATGGCCAACAGGTAGTTATCGCATCTCCTGGACATGGAACAGCAGAACGAATTGCAGAACTTCTGCACGCAGCAAAGATTCCAGCATCAGTATTTGAAGAGCTTCCGGAACAAGTAAGCAGCATTGACCACAAGGTAACTGAAGTTATCTTGATTCAAGCTCCAATTAGAAAAGGCTTCGCATCAAGCGATGCCAAACTGATTCTTCTCACCGATAGTGATTTCTTCGGTCGAGGTGCTGGCTATAACCAAGCCAAGCGACCAAAGCTTGCAGCAAAGCGAGGCCAAGCAGTTGACCCACTAGCTCTAAAAGCAGGGGACTATGTTGTTCACGAGATTCACGGCATCGGTCGCTTTGTTGAGATGGTGCAAAGACAGATGGGTGTTGGCACCAATAAACACACCAGAGAGTATTTGACGATCGAATATGCTCCGTCTAAACGAGGGTTAGCAGGTGATGTTTTGTATGTGCCAACCGATCAGTTGGATTTCCTAACTAGATATGTTGGTGGGGAAGCACCAGTGCTTTCTAAGATGGGTGGCTCTGACTGGTCCAAGGTCAAAGGTAATGCTAGAAAAGCTGTTCGCAAGATTGCTATTGACCTAGTAAAGCTTTACAGCTTTACTCAGCACGAATGAATGCCAAAGGCTATGCCTTCCTACCTGACACTGCCTGGCAAAGAGAAATGGAAGATAGCTTCCCGTTTGTTGAAACACCAGATCAACTAAACACTGTTGAAGAGATCAAGCGAGACATGGAACGACCTGTTCCGATGGATCGCCTTGTTGCAGGAGATGTTGGTTATGGCAAGACAGAGATTGCTATCAGAGCAGCCTTCAAAGCAGTTCAGGATGGCAAGCAGGTAGCAGTTCTAGTTCCAACAACTCTTCTAGTAAGACAGCACGTAGAAACCTTCATTGAAAGATTTGCTGGATTCCCAGTGAATGTCAGAGCCCTGTCTAGATTCCAGAGTGCTAAAGAAGCCAAGGAAACAATTGCTGCTCTTGCAACCGGTGAAGTTGATGTTGTGATTGGAACACACAGGCTTTTATCAAGTGGTGTGAAGTTCAGAGATCTCGGGCTCATCATCATTGATGAGGAGCAACGCTTTGGTGTTGAGCACAAAGAGAAGCTCAAAGACATGAAGACTAATGTTGATGTTCTCTCCATGTCGGCTACCCCTATTCCTCGAACTCTTGAGATGGCAATCACAGGCATTAGAGAGATGTCTACATTAGCTACACCTCCAGAGGAGCGTCACCCAATCCTCACCTACATAG
>JBEDBW010000102.1:0-3074 GCA_041177045.1 Actinomycetota bacterium
TTGTGTTGGAGCGCAGCTGGTAGAGAGTTTTCAAAGCAAAGTTGCCGCAGAGACCCAAAAGGCAAATACCCAGTGGCCTAAGTATTTAGATTCAATACACTCAGCTACCTGGGCCGGAGCAACGCTAGAACAAGCTTTACTTGATTCAATTTCCTCTGCGCCAACCAAACACTCTTGGGCTCTATTGGAATTTGAGAAGGACCATAACTCCGGTATTGCATTTAGCGACAGTTTGGATAATCTCAAAGCTCGCCTTGCTAATCCCATTGCAGATAGGTTCATCGAGATTACTCGCTTAGCGAGTGCTTCTGGAGGAAGGGGTTATCTGAATTCTCTTCGAGCTCAATCGCTCCAGCTTCGACTAGAGAACTCAACTTGGTCAGAGATCAATGTAAAGCAGAACTGGGTTCTTGGAACAGCAAAGTTGGCAGTCTTAGCCCCCTGGTTGATTTTGGTTCTACTCTGCCTTAGGCCCGAAACCGCAATTGCATTTCAATCGGAGAGCGGAGTAACCGTTCTGGCATTAGGAACATTTGCTTCTTTGCTTGCATTTAGGTTGATCAAGACTTTAGGTAGATTGCCACCACGTCAAAGAACACTGGGGATCTAAGTGCAACTCATAGCCCTTGGTACATCTGTTCTTGCGATTGTCACTTTGTATTTGAGCTTGGGAAAGTCAACAGAGTCAAAACTAGCTGAGCGTTTGCAGCCTAGAAAGCGAATATTCCAAAAGACCCAAACAATATCCAAGTTCAATTCGTTGAGTGCACTCATGGAGATACCTGATTTTGCTTCATTACTTTGGTTCGCAGTAAGCGCGGGAGAGTCGCTGGAATCGGCACTCAGATTAGCTGTGAGTCGTTCAACTGGTTATGTTTCTGGAGAATTCCAAAGGGTGTTAAGAAATGTCGAACACGGAGCCGTCATGCAAGTTGAACTACAAGAACTGGCTTCTAAGGCAAAATCTGAACATGTTCGTGAACTGGCAACCAAGCTAGCAGTAGCGCTCAACAATGGTTCAGCGCTGGGTGATTTGATGGGTGACTTCGTCCAGTCGTCGACATCAGCGCTAAGAGCCGAACTACTCATAATTGCTGGCAGGAATGAAACCAAGATGATGATTCCAATGGTGTTCATCATTCTGCCCATCACAGTGATGTTTGCACTTTTTCCAAGCCTTGCTCTAATCCAGGGCAGCTTTCTATAAGAAGGAGAGAAATGAAAATAAGGAAAGTTATTCAAGATGATAGAGGGGACGTACCCGGTTGGGTCCTAGTCACGCTGATGACAGCCGGCTTAGTTGTATTGCTTTGGGCGGTAGCTGGACCTGCTCTTAGAAGTGTGTTCAACAACGCAGTATCTAAGGTTGTTGTTATCTAATCTGAGAAGCGAAAACGGTTCTGCGGTTACAGACTTTGTTCTTCTAGTGGTTCCTGCATCGCTTCTTTGTCTACCTCTTATAGAACTGTTTGGCATCTACCAGGGTGCAATAGTCAAAGAGCAGGTTAGTTACGAGATTGCACGATTCGCATCCCTTGCCGATATATCGCTCGATCAAGCTCTTGACTACAGACAATTCAAAGATCCGCTCGCTCAGCTAACTAGTAACACAAACCAAACGTCATGTTCATTTCTAGTAAGCACAGAATTGACGAAGAGTATCACCTTTTGGCCTGAAGTAATTGAGGTTCCAATCCAAGGTCGGGCTACCTGTGAAAAGTAGTTTGCTCAGACAAGAGCGGGGCAGTGCCCTAATTGAAGTCGTTGCTTTTGCTGCTATTGGCTTTGGGCTTGTGTTAACCCTTGGCTTTCAAATGCTTGAACAGGAACGAAAGGTACTCGAGCTAAAGAGCTTGAGTCGAAACGCTATGAGGTCTTATTTGCTTAGCCCATCGGCAGACATCTTTGAGGAAGTATTCAGATTGCAGTCGAATAGTCGCCTATTGGCTGAAGACAGCTTGTCTGTCTCTACGAGTTGCATTCAAGTTGAGTGCTCTAAATCCAACACTTTGATTTGGTTAGAAGTACAGGATGGAGACTTGTCTGCGAAAGCCTTCGGTGTCAAAGGTGGTTAAGGATGACTATGGTTCAGCACTGATCTGGTTTGTTTTTCTAGTGGCACTGCTTTGCATGTTGGTGCTTACCTTGGCCACGAGTATTCATCAATACCTATTTGCAAGAGAGTTGATAGATTTCACAGAACAGTTTGCATTGGCAATCAAAACCAAGTTGCAGTATGAGGGCTCACAAGTTTCATCGATAGCAACTGCACTACTTTCAGAGGTTAGTCCTCAGTACAGCTTTGATGGTCTCCAACTCAAGCTGGTGAGTATAGAAGCTGGCGAAACAGTAAAGGTTGTCTTTTGTGCTGATTGGAATTCTCCAGTTGCAACCATAGATGCCTCAAGAAGAATCTGCGAGATGGCTTTAGCGCGTTAAGACTTCTTGTCTGGAGTAACTGCGTATCTAGGAATGTATTTATACATAAGCCCAGCTCCAACAAAACCTAATATTCCAAATCCAGCCATAGCTCCAGTTAGGCCAACTGCAACAACTAATGGAGCAAGAATTAGTGGCGCAGCTGCATCGCCAAAGTCGACCAGCAAACGATAGGAAGCTAGGAACTCACTTCTCTTATCAGGTGGGGCAAGATCTGCTCCTAGAACCATAATCACTCCGCTACCAATTCCATTAGCTACAGACATTAGAAGAGCTAGCAGTAGGAATGTGTTTGCATCAACTGCAATTCCAACAATCAGGTGAGCAAGCCCCAACCCAAAGAGAGTCGGCACAGCTGCAAAGCTTCTACCAAAACGGTCCATGATTTGTCCGCTTAGGTAGAACATTGCGAAATCCAGTGCCCCGGCAATACCAATGATTAGGGAAGCCTGATCTGTTGGAATAGTGAGGTAAACGGCAATGAGGGGAAGACCAATCATTCTGGTGCCACGAAGAGCACTCAGGATTGATGATGCAACTCCTAGAGTTGCAAGTTTCTTACCTTCACGTTTTGCTACCAACAAAGTTTCTTTGAGTGAAGAACTGTTCTTGGCAACATCTTCTCCGCCTTTAGC
>JBEDBW010000103.1:0-3069 GCA_041177045.1 Actinomycetota bacterium
TTTACCGCACCAGCAGTGACTCCACTGACTATGTACTTTTGCAGACTCAAGAAAAGTGCGACTACCGGGATCGATGCCAAAACCGAACCAGCGGCAAAAGCTCCCCAGTTGGTGCTGAACTGGCTTGAGATAAATGACTGAAGACCAACTGCAACAGTTCGAGTTTGAACGTCTTGCAAAAACACGCTGGCAAGAATGAATTCGTTGAAGGTTTGAATAAATGTCAACAGCGCAACAACAATCAAGATTGGTGTTGTAAGAGGCAAGAAGATCTGCCAAAAGACCTGGGCCGGAGAAGCTCCGTCGATTCTTGCAGCCTCATCGAGCTCCATCGGAATCGAATCCAAAAACCCCTTGAGGAGCCAAGCGTTTGCACCCATGGATCCTCCAAGGTAAACCAAGAGCAGACCTCCAGCAGTACCTAGGCCTATTTCAGGGAAGACCCTATAGATCCTCTCCATTAGAACGTAGATGGCTGCTAGTGCTAAGGAATTCGGAAAGACTTGAATTAGCAGAAGGGCCTGTAGCGACTGCTTCCGGCCCCTATACCTCAATCGAGAAAACGCGAATGCAGCGAACACCCCGATGGCCACCGAAAGCACCGAGTTTGCAATTGCCAAAGTGAAAGAGTTGGCCATCCATGTCATGAATGGCACTGTGTCGTCATTAAAAAGTCGTTCGTAGTTCAACCAAGTGATTTCAGAAGGCACAAATGACTGGGTAATCGCACCTGAGCTACTAAGGGAGCTAGAAATCACAACGTAAATTGGAAACAGGGTGAAAGCAATCATTAGCCACACAAAGACGTGTCTTGGGGCTTCTGAAGCGGTTCTTCTAGCTGGACGCCTCAATTTTAGGCTGGGTGAAATCGATGTCATCTCTGCTCCTCCAAAGTCTTGGACTGTCTCAGGCTCCATAGCGATAGAGCACCAATAATCAGGAAGATGATCACGCTAATCGCACTGGCCAAGCCAAAGTCTTGTGAGGCCCCGGTGAAGGCCGTTTTGTAGGCATAGGTGATCAATATGTCCGTGGCACCCGCGGACTCGCCTTCAATACTGTTCGTCGGACCACCTCTTGTAAGGAGATAAACAAGATTGAAGTTATTAAAGTTGAACGCCAGCGAGGCTATCAATAGCGGTGCGAGTATCTCTAAAACCAGTGGAAGCTTGATTCGCCAGAAAATCTGCGATGAGCTAGCCCCGTCAATAACTGCCGCTTCTTCAAGTTCCCCGGGAAGTGCCTGAAGTGCACCTGTTGTAACCAAATAAAAGTATGGGAAACCAAGCCATAGGTTGACCAGAAGTAGAGCTCCGCGCGCAAGCCATGGGTCGTTAAGCCAGTCGATTTCGCTGCCCAAGAGTGCATTGAATACACCGATTTCTCGGTTGAACATACCTGCCCAAATCAAAGTGGACATAAAACTCGGTATCGCATAAGGGAGGATCATGATTCCCCGGTAAAAATTTCGCCCGCGAATCTTCTTGTCGAGCACCACTGCTACAACAAATCCAAGCCCAAACATGGTGATCATGGTGAGGATTGAGAAAACTATGGTCCAAATAAAGACCGTGATAAAGGGGCCATTAAGTCTTGGATCCGTGAATAGAGACAAGTAATTTTGCCCGCTATTCTGGGCTCTCCAACCAGGGAATAGTTTTTCTTCTGGGTCATCCGGATTCACGAAGTTTCCGACACCATTATCAACCCAGATAAATCCTGTGGAAATATCGACCAGAGTGTTAGTTGCAGGATCGTACCTATAGGTTTCGATCATGTCAGCTGCGAAGTCGAAGCCTTGCGAGGCGATGAATACTTCATCGTCAACTGGAATCTTGATTTCGCTCAAGATTTGTTCTGCATTTGGTTCATTCGCAAGGTCGATGGGCAAGAAACCCTCTGTCGCCTGAGCATAACCGAGCTCGCCTAGTTGATACTCGCCCTCAGTAAGTGTGCGAAGTTCATCACGGAGTCCCAGTGAAACTGTGCCATCTAGCTGGTTTGTTAGAAGAACTGCAAGATTGCCTTCATAGCGTCCGACGACCATGTCGTAAGTGATTCCGGATTCAGCAGGAGTTAAACCAACGGAGTTGAGTTGGGTGATTGCTTCTTCTTTAGAGATGAGGTTTCCGGTCTTGAAAACCTGAGATGACATGAACCCGGTGTATGCAATGGGTACCACAAGAAATATCACCAGAAAAATGGTGCCCGGGTAAAAGAATTTAGCTGCAACAGGTTTCTTTGAAAGGTAAATGTAGTTACCAAACAAGATCACAACAATTAGAACCGAACCAATGAGCCATTCGCCACCCAAGAAGGAGACAAATGCCATGAAACCAAGAACTGAGGAAAAGATTCCAAGAGCCAAAATCTTCACCAACAACCAAGTGTTTCTGATACCCAAAGACTTCAACGCTGACTCCTCATTTGACCAAGCTTACTCAGGCTAGTGGTCAGGGCCGAGGCTAAAAAGCCTCGGCCCTGCACACTTAGCTACAACTGTTACTAGTTCTTAGCTCCTGCTGCGAAGTTCTTCTTTAGAACTGCAGCCGCCTTGTCCCAGACAGTCTTTGCGTTTTCACCCTTTATCAGGGTCTTGTTCCATGCATCCTGTAGTACCTCGAAGTAGTTGGCTCCACCTGCGTTGTTGTCGTACAGGTTGTTGTACTGAGGTACAGCTGTCTTCGACATTGACTGAGCAAATGCCTTAAGCAGCTTGCTCTGGTTAGCAGCAACCTTTGAGTTCGGGCTTGGACGCTGAACAGTTGCAGCGTACAAAGTCGCTCCAGCTGGGCTTGCCATGAAGTTCATGAACGCCTTAGCTGCAGACTCCTTGCCATTTGTCTTAGCGAATGAAGTGATGTAAGCACCACCCCAACCAGCTACAGACTTGGATGAACCAGTTCCGTCAACAGTTGGGAATGGCTGAATGGTGTACTTGATCTTCGCAGCATCGGTTGCTGGAATTCTCCAAGAACCAGTCTGAATTGCCATAGCCTTACCAGCTAGCCAGTCAACTGAACAGGTCTCCCAGAAGTCAACCTTCAGTAGTCCGTTGCTCTTACCGTT
>JBEDBW010000104.1:0-3069 GCA_041177045.1 Actinomycetota bacterium
CACGGACCTGTTTTTGCAAAGAACCCAGATCTTGCAGATACGTTCGTAGGTTCATTGATTGCAGGATTAAGTGCTGCAAATGAGCACTTCTCTAAAATTAGTGAGCTCGCCGAAGTTAGTCGTAAGACTGCATTCGAAGACTAGTTAAGTTTGTCTGTCTCGTCCTGCCAGGTGATGGCAATTGGCTTGAGCTTGTCTTTGTTAGCTGTTCCGTGGTGACCACAGAAAACTAGATCGCCAGTGGCAAGAACTACGCGGATAAATGCTTGTGCTCCACATACGTCGCAACGATCCGCTGCTGTTAGTGCGGGTAGGTTCGTAGTCTCTTCTACCGCTTCGTTGGTGCTTTCAGTCTGTTCCATTAGTTCCTCCATGACTACTACAACACAGAACAGGCGTGGTTTCTTCCTGATTTAGCCCTATTTCGCTATCTGCGAATAGTTTTTCACTGGAAGAGTGTCTTTAGCCCTTGAATTGGGCGGTTCTGCTTAGGGTTGAAGCATGCCTTCAAAAGACTATTCCGCCAGACATCTATCCGTACTTGAAGGCTTAGAGGCGGTTCGTAAACGTCCTGGTATGTATATCGGCTCAACCGATAGCCGTGGACTCATGCACTGTCTATGGGAAATCATTGATAACTCTGTTGACGAGGCTCTAGCTGGGCATGGAAAGCACATTGGCATCGTTCTTCACAAAGATGGCAGCGTTGAGATCTCAGACACGGCACGCGGTATTCCTGTAGACATTGAGCCAAAAACAGGCCTTTCAGGCGTCGAAGTAGTGTTCACTAAATTGCATGCCGGAGGTAAGTTCGGAAGCGGTTCTTATGCAGCCTCAGGTGGTTTGCACGGTGTTGGAGCGTCTGTTGTTAACGCTTTGTCCCAACGACTAGATGTTGAAGTAGACAGAGATGGCAAGACCTGGGCGATGTCGTTCCAGCGAGGAGCACCTGGTCTATTCGATGACAAGAAAGCCATATCCCCAGAGAACCCATTCAAGGCTTTCAAAGACAAGAGCATCCTTCGTGAAATTGGCAAGGTTGCTAAAGGCAAGACTGGTTCAAGAGTTAGATTCTGGTCAGACCCTCAGATTTTCGTTAAAGGTGCTGAGTTTGAACTAGAAGACATTCTTGCTAGAGCAAGACAAACCGCGTTTCTAGTTCCTGGCCTAAAGCTCGTTGTATCTGATCAAAGAGCTGGCAAAGCAGTGGTTCACGAATTCCTGTATCAAGGAGGAATCGTAGAGTTTGTTGATTTCTTAGCCAAGGATGCTCCGCTTAGCAACGTTTGGAGACTCAGTGGCAGTGGAGCATATTCAGAAACAGTTCCTGTCCTAAATGCCGCTGGCAACATGGAATCCAAAGAAGTTCAGCGCACATGTGAAGTTGATGTAGTTGTGCGTTGGGGGACTGACTATGACACTGAAATCAAAAGCTTCGTAAACATTATTGCTACACCCAAGGGTGGAACCCATCTACAGGGATTTGAGCAAGCACTACTTAAGGTTCTTAGAGCACAGGCAGACGCTAACTCTCGTAAGTTCAAACTAGGTAGCGAAAAGATTGAAAAAGAAGACGTAACTGCAGGTCTAACAGCAGTTGTAACTGTTCGAATTGCTGAACCGCAATTCGAAGGACAGACCAAAGAGATTCTGGGTACTCCAGCGATCAAGAACATTGTTTCAACAGTGGTTGCTAAAGCTCTGACCGACCGCTTCAATTCTTCAAAACGAGAAGATAAAGCTCAGACAGCACTTGTGCTCGAGAAGGTTGTCAATGAAATGAAGTCTCGCATCTCAGCGAGAACCCATAAGGAAACCCAGCGAAGGAAGACAGCACTAGAGTCATCTTCACTACCAACCAAGCTTGTTGACTGTAGAACTCAGGACACACTTGATTCTGAATTGATCATTGTTGAGGGTGAATCTGCTCTTGGAACTGCCAAGCTTGCTAGAAACAGCGAGTTCCAAGCTCTTCTTCCAATTCGTGGAAAGATCTTGAACGTTCAAAAGGCTGCTATTACCGACATGTTAAACAACGTTGAATGTGCATCTATCATTCAAGTTCTTGGAGCGGGTTCAGGTAGATCATTTGATTTGGCATCTGCTCGTTACGGCAAGATCATTCTGATGAGCGATGCAGATGTTGACGGTGCTCACATTAGAACTCTGCTGCTAACTCTTTTCTATAAATACATGAGACCTCTAGTTGAAGATGGAAGAGTCTTCGCTGCGGTTCCACCACTTCATCGTGTCGTTGTAATCAACCCTGGCTCAAAGGCTAATGAGACTATCTACACCTACTCACAGCTAGAACTAGAAGCCTTGCTTGCCAAGCTCGCAAAAGCTGGGAAGAAGTATCAGGAACCTATTCAGAGATACAAAGGTTTAGGTGAGATGGATGCCGATCAGCTTGCTGAGACAACAATGGATCGTAAGAGTCGTTCTCTTCGTCGTGTGACAGTCGATGATTTAGCCGCAGCTGAAACTATGTTTGAACTTCTTATGGGGAATGAAGTAGCTCCAAGGCGAGACTTCATTGTTGACAAAGCTGAATCTTTTGAACGCGAAAGAATTGACGCTTAGTCTCTACCTGCTGAAACAATGGTTGCGCTGAGTGGTGTTCCAGAAGCATCTCTCTTGCCCAAGTACTCAGGAGTTTCTAAAGGCTTACCTGATGATGCTGATCCAAGAATCGGCGAGTTACCAACGTATGCAAAGTACAGCTGGTTCTCATCTCTGATGAACTTCTGGGCCCTCACACCACCGGTTGCTCTACCTTTGGCAGGGAACTCAGACATCTCAGTGATCTTGGCACTTCCAGCGTCTACTGCACCAAGAGATTCACTGTTGTTAGCTGCAGTTAGAACCTGGGTGTCTTTAGTTACCTTGATGGATGTGAAGTAGATGGCTTTTGCACCTTCTGAGAGCTTGATACCGGCCATACCTGCAGCCCCACGACCTTGAGGTCTGACACTACTTGCCTCAAATCTAAGTAGTTGTGCGTCATCAGTTACGAATACCAGTGTGTCCTTTTCAGCACTAACTTCAGCACCGACGATTGAGTCACCA
>JBEDBW010000105.1:0-3025 GCA_041177045.1 Actinomycetota bacterium
CCACTTGAGACTGCCATTACCTTTTTACCTGCTGAAACAAGTGATGCAACAGATGGGATAAGTTCAGGATCAATGTCTTCTAACTGAGACCAGGCATCTCTAGAGCCATGGCCTAGAAGTACTACATCGAACTTTGTTAGGTCAGTTGGCTTATCAACATAAACAATTTCAGCTTCCAGTCCGTACCATTCAAGTCTCTTATGAAGAACCAGCAGGTTTGCTAAATCTCCATTGAGATTCAGATGGTTTGGATAAAGAGCTGCTAGTCGAATTGATTTAGACACGGTCCACGTCCTCTGGATCGGTGAAGCCCAGATATCTGCGCATTCTTCTCATCGCATCAGCGCTATAGATAACAGTCTTGATGCCGTTACTTGGTCTCTCGAGTGCAAAGAAAGAATCAATTGCCTGGAAGTACTCTGGTTCCACACAATGAACTGGCACATCGTTGTATGCAAGAAGTAAAGCTGCATCAGCATAGTTAAATCCACTAACAGTGTGAACTCTCTTTAGTTTCTTGAAATCAACCGTCCACATCCAAGAAGGATCGTGCACGTCTCTACCAATAGCGAAGAACACTTGCTCTTGATCCAGTGAGAGGTTGTCGATGTTCAACTGCATGCTCACAGGGTTCTGAACGAGAATAAATTCGCAAGGCTCACCATTTACCTCTTTGATTTCCCCTCTTGAAAACACTGGAGGCAAAGAGTTCAAAGTCTCTGATGCAAGTACCAAATCGAAAGCATCTCCGAGGATTTCTTTTGCTGCAGTTAGTGCAGCTAAAGCATCCATAGCGAAGTGAACTCCCCTACTAGGAAGCTCAACCTTAGTTTTCACACCATGTAGTTCTAATTCAAGTTCGCGATCTTCAAGAGTTAATGCTGAGCAAACAGTTTTAGGTCTAGGCAATCTATCTTGGTATGTCGGAGCGTATGCCATAGCAGATCCAACACTCGCCTCCACTTCTTTACCAAGGCCAAAGAATAGCGAATCTGATTTAACTGCATCTGCGATCAATAAACAGTTCTGATCGTCCGCGTTGAGAATCAAAGTTCCGTAGGTTGCTTTCGCAACATCAAGTAGTTTGTCTCTAACCAATGCAGGATCAACAAATCTATCCAGCTGATCTTCGAACACGTTGAGAATTACTGAGGTCTTCGGTTTTACTTTCTCAACGACTTGAGCTGCGTGTCCTTCATCCATTTCAAGAATTGCGATGTTTCCAGGAACTTTGCCGAAGAGATTTGCTTGTCTGACAATCGTGCTAAAGAATCCCTGTTCAATGTTGGCAGTTGATGGATTAGTAAAAACATTTAGACCGTGGGCTCTAGCAATTGCCACAAGCATCTTGGTAGTTGTTGACTTTCCTGCTGTACCAGTAACTACTACTAAGCCATTTTCAAATGAGTTCAGGGTTTTATAGACCAGCTTTGGGGCTAACTTGCTCACAACTAGGCCAGGCAATGCAGAACCGCCACCTGGTCTAACCAATCGAACCGCAATACGAACCAAGCGGCCAACTAGCAGTGCTGGTAGATAACGCAAAGGTTAGCTCTCTTTAATGAAGTCTCTGAGCCACTGAGCTCTAGAAGGGTGCTTCAGCTTAGACATGGTCTTTGCTTCAATCTGGCGAATTCTTTCGCGAGTAACACCGTGCTCTTCACCGATCTGGTCAAGAGTCTTCATAACTCCATCACCAATTCCGTAACGGCTACGAATAACAGCTGCTTCACGCGGAGTCAATGTGTCAAGGAGTCTTTCGATTTCTCTCTGCATGATTCTGAAGGCAACTGCATCAGCTGGCTGCACTGCTTCGGTGTCTTCGATTAGATCACCAAATTCAGAGTCACCGTCTTCACCAAGTGGAGTTGAAAGCGAAATAGGTTCACGGCCATACTTCTGTACTTCAACAACCTTCTCAGGAGTCATGTCTAGTTCACGTGCTAATTCTTCAGGGGTTGGTTCGCGGCCTAGGTCTTGAAGCAACTGACGTTGAACACGAGAAAGCTTATTAATTACTTCAACCATGTGAACTGGAATACGAATTGTTCTTGCCTGGTCAGCCATAGCTCTTGTGATTGCCTGACGAATCCACCAAGTTGCGTAGGTAGAGAACTTGAATCCCTTGGTGTAGTCAAACTTCTCTACAGCCCTAATCAAACCTAAGTTTCCTTCTTGAATAAGATCCAAGAATTGCATTCCACGACCGGTGTAACGTTTTGCAAGGCTAACCACAAGACGAAGGTTTGCTTCGAGCAGGTGGCTCTTTGATCTTTGTCCGTCTTTTACTACCCAACGAAGATCTCTAGCCATGTCTTTCGTTAGCTTCTTGTCGGTAGCAAGTTTCTCTTCAGCAAAAAGACCGGCTTCAATTCTCTTGGCAAGTTCAACTTCTAGTTCAGCATTTAGAAGAGCAACCTTACCGATTTGCTTTAGGTAGTCCTTAACCGGGTCAGCAGTAGCTCCAGTGATGCTTGTGCTCTGAACCTGAAGATCATCTTCTTCCTTAGTTGAAAGAACTAAAGCTCCTTCAGGAACTACAGGCTTGTCTTCGTCTTCTTCAACTTCAGGAATAGTTTCATCAATTTCAGCAACTATTACATCTACATCTGCTTCGGCAACAATTGCCTCTGGATCTAAATCATCTTCTTCATCATCAAGCTCTAGACCATCAATGCCAGCAGCTTTTGTGGCAGAAATCTTTTTAGGAGCTTTTACAGTTGCCTTGGCAGCTGGCTTTGCAGCAGCTTTGGTTACCTTAGCGGCTGGCTTGGCAACAACTTTGGTAGCTTTCTTGACGACAGGTTTTGCCACAACCTTCTTAGCGGTGACCTTCGGCGCTGCTTTAGTTGCCTTAGCAACTGGCTTGGCTTTAGCCTTGGTTACCTTTGCTGCAGGCTTAACGGCCTTTACAACTGGCTTGGCTGCAGGCTTCTTAGCGACTGGCTTTGCTTTTGTTGCGGTTGCTTTGGCTTTTGTTGCAGAAACTTTGGTTGCTGAAGGTTTGATTGCTTTTCCTTTAGTA
>JBEDBW010000106.1:0-3146 GCA_041177045.1 Actinomycetota bacterium
ACCTAAAAAAGACTAATGGCTCTTCGCCGCAACCCCGATAAGAGAATGAAACTCTCGGGGCACCTCCGAGAATTACGAAAAAGACTATTTCGATCCGCATTTGCCATACTCGCCGGGACCATCATCGGCTGGGAGTTGTTCGATTACGTCTTCAAGGAACTGCAGAAGCCAATCATCCGAGTTGCACAGGAAGCTAATGTAAACGCCACCGTGAACTTTGGTTCCGTCGTGTCCGCTTTTGATTTACATTTCCAAGTCGCATTCTTCATCGGTCTGTTTATCACCAGTCCTTTTTGGCTTTATCAAATCTGGGCCTTCTTAGCACCAGCGTTCAAGAGACGAGAGCGCAAATACACCGTGATCTTCGCGTTCACCAGTACTCCACTTTTTCTTGGAGGCGCATACTTCGGCTGGTGGCTCTTCCCAGGCTTCGTGAGATCGCTACTTGGTTTTACTCCGGAAGGTAGCTCTAACGTCATCAACGCTTCGGAGTACGTTTTGTTCACCGTGAGAGTTCTCTTAGTCTTCGGTCTTGCATTCGTTCTTCCAGCAATTCTTGTTCTCTTGAACTCCGTCGGCGTTCTTAGTGGTAAGAGCATTCTCAAAGGTTGGCGTCCAGCGCTATTCCTTATCTCGCTCATTGGTGCACTTGCAACCCCTGTTTCAGATCCTGTTTCAATGTTCCTACTGATGATTCCATTGCTTGCCTTCTACTACCTATCAGCAGCAATTGCACTGGCCAATGACAAGCGTAGAGAACGTAAATCCAAAGAGAAACTCGACGGAGAAGATCTAGCCACTGACTACAAACCTGATGCAGTCTCCTAATGGAAGAACAACTCTCTCCAGCGGAAAGATTCACAAGAGCAAAACAGAACAAGCAGAATCCAAGTCTTGAGAACTTCAAGAAGTTACTAAAGTTCCCACTCGATGACTTTCAAGAGCAGTCCTGTCGAGCTCTCGCCGAAGGCCAAGGTGTGTTGGTGGCTGCTCCAACTGGAGCTGGTAAAACAATCATTGGCGAGTTCGCAATTCACCTTGCTGTTGAGAAAGACCTGAAGGTTTTCTACACAACACCAATCAAGGCCCTAAGCAACCAAAAATACTCTGAACTCAAAGCTCGATATGGATCTGACAAAGTAGGTTTGCTAACTGGCGACACCAACATTAACGCTGATGCCCAAATCTTGGTTATGACTACCGAGGTTCTGAGAAACATGATTTATGCAAACTCAAACTCCCTGATTAGCCTCGGTTTCGTTGTTATGGATGAGGTTCACTATCTCGCTGATCGATTCAGAGGAGCTGTGTGGGAAGAAGTAATACTTCATCTTCCTAAAGATGTGAAGGTTGTGTCTCTAAGCGCAACTGTTTCTAACGCCGAAGAGTTCGGGGCTTGGCTGGATGAAATAAGAGGCGGAACTACTGTCATTGTTTCTGAGGTTAGACCGGTACCTCTGAATCAACATGTACTTTTCGGCGATGAGCTTATTCCACTGTTTGATGATTCGGATAAAGAGCTGCGCGTCAACGTAGACCTTGTTCAGAGACATGCAAACAAGATGCGTCAGCCAACGAATCGACCAATTAGGGGTAGAAGAGGTCATGCTGGTTTCCCAGATCGAAACATGGGGCGTATCTATAAGGCCAGTAAGCCAGAGATCATTGAACTATTGGATGAAGCAGACTTACTGCCAGCAATCTTCTTTATCTTCTCTAGAGCGGGCTGTGAAGCAGCAGTTCAATCAGTCCTTTCGTCAGGCATACGACTTACTAAGCCTGAAGACAAGCAAATCATTCGACGAATCGCTGAAGAGAAGTGTGGGAGCATCGCGGATGAAGACCTTGCTGCTTTGGGCTACTTCGAATGGCTAAGTGCTCTTGAAAGGGGAGTGGCAGCTCACCATGCTGGGTTACTACCCGCCTTCAAAGAAGTTGTTGAAGAACTATTCCTTAGAAAGCTTGTGAAGGTTGTTTTTGCAACTGAAACATTGGCCCTTGGTATCAACATGCCCGCAAGAACTGTTGTGCTAGATAGGTTGGATAAGTTCAACGGTGAAGGACGAGTCCAAATCACGCCAGGTGAATACACACAACTCACTGGACGTGCAGGACGGCGTGGAATTGACGTTGAAGGTCACTCGGTAATCCAGTGGGCAGCCAATCTAGATCCAAATTACGTTGCAGGTTTAGCTTCAAAAAGAACCTATCCGCTTATCTCTTCATTCAGACCTACATTCAACATGGCCGTCAACCTGATTGAAGCTTTTGGACAAAGACGATCAAGAGAAGTTCTAGAGACATCATTCGCTCAGTTCCAAGCGGACAGATCTGTCGTTGGATTAGCTAGAGGAATTCGTGAGAAACAAGCTTCCCTGGACGGTTATGAAGAGTCGATGAAGTGTCATGTCGGTGACTTCAGAGAGTACGCGCGCCTTAGGCGACAAGTTTCCGATCTCGAAAGGGAAATAGCAACCTCAGGAAGACAGGCTAGAAGAAACGATCTTCGACAGACCAAAGGCATGAGACAACTCGAAGTTAGAGTTACTAACCTCAAGAGAGAGTTACGCTCTCACCCTTGCCATGCCTGTCCAGACAGAGAACTCCATTCCAGATGGGGTGAGCGCTGGTACAAACTAGAACGCGAAACAGCCGCAATCATTAAGCAGATCGAGTCAAGAACAAATCAGGTTGCAAAGACATTTGACCGAATAACCGAAGTCCTGATTGAACTTGAGTATGTGACTGTATCCGATGGCGATCTGGAGATAACAGAATCTGGTCAGAAGCTTTCAAAGATTTATGGTGAACGGGACTTACTAGTTGCCGAATGTATCGGCCGTCGAGTCTGGCATCACATTGACGCCCAGACTCTCGCTGCAATTGCCGCCTCATTGGTTTATGAAGCCAGAAGAGATGATGACAGCCTGACTCCGAAAATGCCTAAGGGGGAGTTCGTAGTTGTGTTTGATGAGACATTAGAGGTTTGGGATGACCTCCAGGCTTTAGCCAAGGAGCACAACCATCTACTGAGCCTGATTCATCTATGGCGCTACAGATGCATCGTTGGGCAACAGGAGCAAGGCTTGATTCAGTTCTCAAGCAAACAGGTATGCTAGCTGGCGACTTCATCCGCTGGTGTAAGC
>JBEDBW010000107.1:0-3022 GCA_041177045.1 Actinomycetota bacterium
CTACGGCAACCGGTGCTGCCATAAATCTTCTTCTATTTGATTTGCCTAGAGCTCTTCTGCCTCGAACTGGAACGTTCTGCTGAATCTTGCGACGATACCAAGGACCGGTAGGAGACTTAGGAATTCTTCTTCTAGGCCCACGAAGTTTTCTGATGTGACGGAATGCGACATAGTTCATGATCAGTGCTGCTAGCAGCAGAACGAAACCACCGATAACAAGAACCTGAGGCCAATTGATCAATGGCTTTGAATCCCAGATCACCGCAATCTTTTCTGGTGCTCTGCTGAGTCCGTTGCCTGCCAGTAGAACTGCAGTGTCATCAAACATGGTCACTACGTTCAGTAGCTTGGTCTTTACAGTTAGCTGGCTACGCCACATATCACTGCCAGCTGGGTTGGCATCAAGACCACCAGAGGTGACTGTGCTGACATCTGGTTCAAAAGTCTTTTGGTTGATGTTTAGGCGAGAGTAGTTGGAGGTTCCGATCCAGTCCTGGATGTCTCTCTCGCGTCCATCGGCATAGAAAATCTCGTCAATTCCGCTAGCTTCAACGGAGATCTCCCCATCAAAGGCGGTAAGGGTGCTGTTAGGGATAAGGACGTAAGAATAAGCTGTCGGGACCTCAAATTCGACCCTGTGGCCTGTGCTATCGGCAAAAGGCTCACGGATAGCGAATCCCAGCAGAACGCTGATGCCTGAGGCTATTAGGAGCACTGTGGCTATAACAAAACGCATAATGCTCCTTTCAGGCTAAACTTGGGTTGATTGACGACCCCGTCTATTCTACCCAAGCCCCAGGAGAGCACCCTTGGCAGCCGATGAGACTGATTTCCCGCTAGTGATGCGTGGCTATGACCGCGGTCTAGTCGACGACTCTATAAGGGATTTCCGTAAAGAGCTTATAAATTTGACCAATTTGAACAATCAGTTGGCTGCAGAGCTAAGAGAAGCCCAAAATCGTCTAATTGAACTTGAAACTGACGCTCAAGAGGCTAAAAGCCCTAGTTATGCAGGAGTTGGGGCTAAAGCTGCCCAAATCCTAAGTAATGCTGAGGATTTGGCTCTCCGATTGGTTGCCGATGCTGAAGCAGAGCGTAAAGGCGTCTTAGATGGTGTCACAGCAGAACTTGAGCAGCAAAAGGCCGATGGCCAGGAATACTATGACGAATTAGTATCTGAGGCTCAGCGTAGATCAGAAAGAATCCTGAACTCTGCGAAAACCGACTATGACGAGACCCTAACCAAGGCGAATGCTGAAGCTCAAAGAATTATTGAAGAAGCAACCCGTGAAGCAGGAGCTATCAGAGGAGCTGTTTCTACTGAGGTAGCTCGAATGAGAGCAACAGCTAAGCGTGAGATTGAAGTTAAAGAAGCCAACTCTGCAAGAGAACTAGCAGAGCGAAGACTGATTCTTGAGCGTCAACTAACTCAGCCAATTAGTTCAACTTTGACCTCTGCTCTACTGAGCGAGCAGGAAAGAATCGATCTAGATCTTGAACTGACCGCGAGAAGAGCAGAAGCTGAATCTAGATATCAAAAGAAATACCAAGAGGCGGTTGCCCAAACTCAAAAATACCTAGATGATGCTCATGCTCAACTATCAACTGCTCTAACTAAGGTTGCAACAGCTCGTTTGGAAGCTGAAACTCTGGAAGCTGCCGCAAGATCAATCAACAAGGCAACCACCGAAGAAGCTAGAAACAAGGCAGAAGAAATTATTGTTGCTGCTGAAAGTGAAGCGAGAGCGATTCTTGCTGCTACCCAGGCAAAGGTTAAGGAACGACTTCACGTCATGGAAAGTGCTGAGCGGAAGCTAGCTCAAGAACGTGAAAGCATTATGGTTTATCTCGGTAATCTAAATCAGGTTATTGATCAGGCCGGTAAAGACATCAAGTAGAACTAGAGGAGCGGTGATGCAAGAGAATAAGAACATGAGAATCACCCACGCATTTCAATTTGGATTCCTAGGTGCTATAGGTGTACTAACCGCTATTGCACTCGGTAGCGCTGTGATCTCACTTGCTGGAATCATCACCTCAATAATTACAGCTCTGTTTATAACTCTTGGCCTTGAACCATTGGTTCAACTTCTACAGAAGAGAGTCAAAAAGCGTGGGCTAGCAATTGCAATAGTTGCTGCTGGAGTCTTTGCACTCTTGACTGCCGTTATCCTCGCAATCCTTCCTCCACTTGTCTCCCAGGCAAGTAGCTTCATTACTAACCTTCCTGAGTTGATGAGAGAGTTTGTGAAACTTCCTTGGGTTGAAAGCATTGATTCAAGACTTGGTGGAGCCATCGGCACAGCACTTAACAGTGCTGGAGAGTTTTTGGTAGACAGCAATAACTGGCCAACACTTCTAGGTGGAGTGGTTCAGGTAGGTCTTTCCATTCTGAACGGTGCAGTTGGTTTCCTAACAGTAACCATCCTTACCCTCTACTTCATGGCTGCTCTGCCAAGCATCAAGAGAGTTGGCATCACTCTTGTTGCTAAGTCATCTAGAGAAAAGCTTGAAGGAATCGTTGATAAGGTAATCGGTTCTGTAGGTCGCTATGTGATGGGCCAAGTTGTTGTTTCATCTATCAACACATCGATCTTGTTCACAGTCCTTATGATTGCCGGTGTTGAATTCGCGGTAGTTCTAGCCTTCATCAACTTCTTACTTGTACTTATCCCAATCATTGGTAACTGCGCAACGAATGGAACGGATTCCGCCATAGTCCCCTCGTCCGTTCCGAACCGGATCGAGTTCCACGGCGTAACGGAGACCGGCGCAAGACATCAACTTGCCTGATCGAACATAAGGAAGAAACCACTCAAGTTCATCTGCTGACAAAGTCAATGGCTTATCGATGAAGACAGAAACGCCCTGCTCCAGAAATGGGCGGGCCAGACCCAGATGCGATGTCCAGTCATCACGTGCGATCAGGACACCATCAACATGCGAGAGCATTTGGTCCGGTCTATCGACCACCGTAGCGACCCTGCAGCCCCTCGACAGTGCTCGTGCCATTTCGGGTTGA
>JBEDBW010000108.1:0-3184 GCA_041177045.1 Actinomycetota bacterium
AGCCAACGTCAATCTGCCAAGAGCACCTTGGCTCGAAAGAGTGCTGCGATTAGATCATTCACTGCATGGTTGGCCTCAGAAGATTTAGTAGTGGCTGACCCTGGACAGAGACTTAAATCTCCTAAGGCGGATAGACATCTTCCGAAAGTAGTTGCTAAAGAATCCTTAGATGATGTCTTTGGGCAACTCAAAGCATTAGCAAGCGAAGGCGATGCATCTGCAGTTCGAGACTTGCTTGTATTTGAGTTGCTTTATGCAACTGGTTGTCGTGTGAGTGAACTCTGCGGTTTGAATCTGGTTTCAGTTGACCTAGGTCGAAACATCCTTCGCGTTATCGGAAAAGGTTCAAAAGAAAGAGTTGTTCCATTCGGTTTGCCAGCTAGAGACGCTCTAGACAGATGGCTTGAAGTTAGAGGTGCATTAAACCCTGCACCTGGTGAGCAGGCACTATTTCTAAACACGAGAGGTAAACGACTTGGTGTTAGATCTGTCTATCAATTGGTGGCAAGTCTTCTGATAAACACTTCAACTGGAGTTGCAGGTCCTCACATCCTTAGACACACAGCAGCCACTCATCTACTAGATGGTGGGGCTGATCTACGAGCAGTACAAGAACTTCTTGGACACGCAAGTCTTGGAACCACTCAGATTTATACTCACGTTTCCGTTGACAGACTCAGAGCTGGATATAAGAACGCTCATCCTCGAGCCTGATAGACAAGCCTTGATGGACTTAAGCCTCCAATAAGAGCTAGGGGAGAGAAGTACCCTGCTTCTGATCTTGTGCCAAAGTGCAAACACGTTTCAGGGCAATGCCAAAGGTATTCAGGGTCTGGTTCACAAACCTGACCAATCTCTTCACCCATGAGGACAAAGGTTCCTTCAATCAGCTCAGAGCAGACTGGTTCCAGAGAGGCAGTCAGGCTATTGCCGAACCGGACTGAGATTACGTTTCGGTAGCCCACTTTGCCAACGAAGCTGATTTGCCCATCTGCTGGGGCAAGTACCTGTTCACCAATCTGGGCAGCCAGATCGATACCCCGATGCCCCTCGCCATACTCAGTCATGGGAGCGATGTAGTGATTTACGGTGTCTTCAGGGCCTTGGAAGGCTAAGGGCATGGCTAGGGGCCTCTCTTGCACAGCGGAATTCGCAGGTGAAATAGCCAGAGAGCAGGAAATTACAAGCAGAAAAAGAGTCTTTTTGAAGGTCATGGGTCAAGTATCGATACGGCTCTGGTTCATGGGTTCAAACCGAATCTAAGGGTGGAAAACCTCTGAATACCGCTGCTATGCTTATAACTAGCGGTCAGCCGTAAATCCCAAGAAGAAATTTTAGAGTTTTTGTGTGCGGACCGACTTCGCGTGTCGAACAACATACCGATTTGTCAGTCCCAAAGCTTCACGGGTAAATCGGATGCGGCACCAGGTGTGTTGAGCAACCGCTTTTCACAATCAACTGATCGGCGCATTATTGTGCCATAAAGGAGATACTGCCATGGCAGTAGTAACCGTTCGCCAGCTGCTAGACAGCGGTGTTCACTTTGGTCACCAGACCAGACGCTGGAACCCTAAGATGAAGAGATTTATCTTAACTGATCGTTCAGGCATCTACATCATTGACTTAGCTAAGTCACTAACCCACATCGACCAGGCATACGAGTTCACCAAGAACCTTGTTGCTTCTGGTGGATCAATCATGTTCGTTGGAACTAAGAAGCAGGCTCAGGAAGCTATTGCTACTGAAGCACAGCGTGTGAACATGCCTTACATCAATGAGCGTTGGTTGGGTGGTCTATTGACCAACTTCCAGACTGTCTCAAAGCGTCTAGCTCGTCTAAAGGAACTTGAAGTCATGGACTTCAACGACAAGAAGACAAGCGGATACACAAAGAAAGAACTTTTGATTCTTAGCCGTGAAAAGGTAAAGCTAGAAAAGACTCTTGGTGGTGTTCGCACACTAACTAAGGTTCCTTCAGCTATCTGGGTTGTTGACACAATCAAGGAGCACCTAGCAATTACTGAAGCGAAGAAGCTTGGTATTCCTGTTATCGGAATCCTAGACACCAACTGTGATCCAGATGATGTAACAATCGGTATTCCAGGAAACGACGATGCAATTCGTTCAGTTCACCTGCTTACCCGCGTTATTGCTGATGCAGTTGCAGAAGGTCTAAAAGAGCGTCACTCAAAGCCAGAGACTGCACAGCCTCTAGCTGACTGGGAGCAAGCACTTCTAGACAACGCAGCTCAGAAGGAAGCGTACCTAGCTAAGGAAGCAGCAGCTACTGAAGCATCTGCAGCAGAAGCCGCAGTTGTTGAGACTGCAGAAGCTGTTGAATCAACCGAAACTACAAAGGAAGCTGAATAATCATGGCTAACTACACAGCAGCAGATGTAAAGACTCTTCGCGACCGTTCAGGCGCGGGAATGATGGACTGCAAGGGTGCACTTGATGAGGCTGATGGCAACATCGATAAGGCGATGGAGTTCCTTCGCCTTAAGGGCCTAAAGGGTGTTACCAAGCGTGAAGGAAGAACAACAAGCAACGGTATCGTTCTTGCTCGTGTTGCTTCAGGCAAAGGTTACCTAATCGAACTAGCTTGTGAGACAGACTTCGTTGCTAAGGCAGACAAGTTTGTTGCTCTTGGTGAAATGATTGCTGACGCTATCGCAGCAGCTGGTGCAGAGACTGTTGAAGCAGCTTTAGCAGCTCCTGCAGCAGGTAGAACTGTTGGCGATTCAATCACTGACGAAGCTGCAATCATGGGCGAGAAGGTTGAGCTACGACGTATCTCAGTTATCGCTGATGACAACATTGACGCTTACCTTCACCGCACATCAAAGGACCTACCTCCACAGGTTGGCGTTCTAGTTGCGTTCAAGGGATCAGATGTTGAAACTGCTCACGATGTTGCAGTACACATCGCAGCATTCAGCCCAACATACCTAACCATGGCAGATGTCCCTCAGGACATCGTAGACACAGAGCGTCGAATTGCTGTCGAATTGCTACTGAGACTGCTCGTAACGAAGGCAAGCCAGAGGCTGCACTAGAGAAGATCGTTGAAGGACGCGTAAAGGGTTTCTTCAAGGAAAACTGCCTATTGGAGCAGGACTTTGCTAAGGACAACAAGCTAAGCGTGGCTAAGGTTCTAGAGCAGCACGGTCTAACCGTCTCTGCT
>JBEDBW010000109.1:0-2958 GCA_041177045.1 Actinomycetota bacterium
TTTCGCTAAACTAAGCGTTCGCATCTATTTGAAAGGGGATCCACATGGCTCTAGTTCGTCAAGAAATCGGTGATGTTCTCCGCGACCTTCGCCAGCAAAAGGGACACACCCTTCGCCAAGTGGCCAGCCGTGCCGCAGTAGCTTTGGGTTACCTGAGCGAGATCGAAAGAGGGCAGAAAGAGGCCTCATCTGAGATTCTGGCTTCCGTTGCCTACGCATTGGATGTGCCAATTTCCCAGATTATGCACCTTGTTGCTGAGCGATTTGAGGCTGTTGAGACAGTCGTAATCCCAGACACCGTGCCAACCGAGTTTGTTACCAGCTTCGATTCAGCAAGCATGGCTAACTCAAGATAGTTCTTAGATAGATACTGCCCCCAAGATTCTTGGGGGCAGTTCTTTTTAAGCCCGGTGAGCATTTCTGCCAGTAAACGGCTGATAAACGGGTTATCTTCTAAACGTGCGACTTAGTGAGTTTCAGACCCTTATGGCCGATGAATTCGGCTCTGAGTACGCTGCCGTGCTGCTTAGAGACCTGGTTCTCACAGAATTAGGGGATTTGACAGGTCAAGGAGCTTTGGAGGCAGGGCTTGAGCCCAAAGAGATCTGGCAGGCCATCTGTAAGGCTCAAAACGTCCCAAAAGAGCGTTGGCATGGACTGAACAAAAAGCCGAGAAATGGACACGCCGAATAGATTTTTGTTCGTAATTTTGTTCGAATATTGCTAGGCTATCAACATAAGGAAATTGGTAGAAGTTATCAACAGTTCAGACAGACACCAGTTTCAAAGCAGATTTTCTTCGTAGTGTCATGACAGCATAAAACCAGTCGCCAAGGCGTCAGAAAAGGAAAAGAAAATGCCATCAGCATCAGATCGCGATAAAGCCCTAGACACTGCGCTAGCGCAGATCGACAAACAGTTTGGAAAAGGCTCTGTCATGCGCCTTGGTTCTGACGAAAGAGCTCCAATTGAAGTAATCCCAACCGGTTCCATCGCTTTGGATGTGGCCCTGGGAATTGGAGGACTTCCTAAGGGAAGAATCGTAGAAGTTTATGGACCTGAGTCATCAGGTAAGACAACAGTTGCTCTGCACGCAATTGCTAACTGCCAGAAAGCTGGTGGAGTTGCTGTCTTCATCGACGCTGAGCACGCTCTAGACCCAGAGTACGCAAAAGCTCTTGGTGTTGACATTGATGCTCTTCTAGTTAGCCAGCCAGACACTGGTGAGCAGGCTCTAGAAATTGCAGACACTTTAATCCGTTCAGGTTCTATCGACATCATCGTTATTGACTCAGTTGCTGCTCTTGTTCCGAGAGCAGAAATTGAAGGCGAGATGGGCGACTCACACATGGGTCTACAGGCTCGCTTGATGTCTCAAGCCCTTCGTAAGCTAACCGGTGTATTGAACAACACAAAGACAACAGCAATCTTCATCAACCAGCTTCGCGAGAAGATCGGTGTTTTCTTTGGTTCTCCTGAGACTACCGCTGGAGGTAAAGCACTTAAGTTCTATGCTTCAGTTCGTCTTGACGTTCGCAGAATTGAAACTCTCAAGGACGGCCAAGAAGCTGTCGGTAACAGAACTCGCGTCAAGGTTGTCAAGAACAAGATGGCACCTCCTTTCAAGCAGGCTGAATTCGACATCATCTACGGTGTTGGCATCTCACGTGAGGGAAGCCTTCTAGATGTTGGTGTTGAGCAGGAGATTCTAAAGAAGTCTGGTTCTTGGTACACCTACGAGGCTGAACAGCTTGGTCAGGGTAAAGAGAACTCTAGAAACTTCCTATTGGACAACCCTGAAGTTGCTAACGAAATCGAGCAGAAGATCAAGACCAAGCTTGGTATTGGTGTTCCTCGTGCAGTTGCAGATCTACCAGTTGAAGAAGTTACAGAACTCAAAGCTGTAAACAAGTAGCCTTGGACATCGAATCTTTCCTCAAGGACTTACCTCCTGCTGAAGGAGGTCCTAAGTACTCGCTCAAGTCAGTTGATTCGCTTGAGGAAGATGTGCGCCAGGCTCTACTGAAACTCATCGAGAGAAGCAGTAAGTCTTCAGGGCAATTGCGAACACTTCTCTTGGAGAAAGAGTTCCCAGTTCAACTAGTTGATCAAATGATTGATCGCTTTATTGAAGTTGGTCTAATCGATGATCTTTCCTTGGCTAAAGACTTCACAGAAGTTGCAGTTTCTCGGAAATCTAAAGCCAAGTCAGTCATCGCTAGAGAACTGCGGGCCAAGAATTTTCCCCAGGAAGCCATCGATGCTGCCATTTCAGAAATTGATACAGAGTCAGAACTTGAAGCCGCAAAGAAGTTGGCTGAATCTAGGTTCAGGCAATTACTCAAACTTGAGCCTGAGGTGAGAACTCGCAGGCTGTCTAGCTACTTGATGCGCAAGGGCTACACAAGCAGTGTTGTTTGGGCTGCAGTTCGTCACGCAGCTGGGGAAGTGCCTAGATAAAGCTATTGCTTGGCTAAAATTGGGGAGATGAATACCAAAACCCGCAGTTATGAGGTCAAGACCTTTGGCTGTCAGATGAACGTCCACGATAGCGAGAGGCTATCGGGGCTTCTTGAGGACGCTGGGTACGTTCAGGCAGTAGAAGGCGAACTAGCCGATGTTTTGGTTTTCAATACCTGTGCGGTTAGAGAGAACGCGGATAACAAGCTATACGGCAACCTAGGCCAGCTCTATGAAAGAAAGTTAGAGAACCCCGACTTTCAGATCGCTGTTGGTGGGTGCCTGGCCCAGAAAGATAAAGACGTAATCGTCAAGAAAGCTCCCTGGGTTGATGTTGTCTTTGGAACTCACAACATTGGGTCACTTCCAGCCTTATTGGATAGAGCAAGACACAACGAGGAAGCACAGGTTGAGATTCTTGATGCTTTAGAGACTTTCCCTAGTGATCTACCAACCAAGCGCGACTCTACTTATGCGGCGTGGGTTTCCATCAGTGTT
>JBEDBW010000110.1:0-2932 GCA_041177045.1 Actinomycetota bacterium
GATTCAACTAAGCCATATCTATCCAGGTCTTAGATACCTAGCATCGGCAAAGCAGCTAACAGTTTCAGCACCTAAAGACTCTCAGGGAGAGATCCTCACCGATAGAGCACTTATTGACTGGGCATGGGTGTTCCTAGCCTCAGTATTCAAAGTCCAAGAATAAGAAAAACTCCAAGCCCATAAAGAGCTTGGAGTTTTTCTATTGAGAAAGTTATTACTTCTTTAGAAGTAGTCTTCCCTGAGCATCTGGAACCTTGTTCATGATGATCAAAATGAAGTCGATCAGAGACCAAACTCCACAACCACCAAGGGTTAGAAGCTTCGCAATTCCAAGACCAGTCTGACCTAGGTAGAAACGGTCAACGCCTAGTGTGCCTACGAAGAAGCTCAATAGAACAGCAGTTAGCCAGTCGCGTTGTGGAGGGGTTGGTGTTGTAGACATTTGTATCCTTTCAAGATATGGAACGGATGTTCCTGTATGACACTACTGGCGAGAACTAGTTATTCTTGTAGCAGAGAAGGAGAGTTAGGTGAATGTTATAAAGCCGCAATTGGTGAAACAGTATGGCATTCTTGCCATTGCTGGAGCCTCTTACCTGGCTTTGACTTATGTGGGACTGAGAATTAGTTGCCCAATCCACTCACTAACAGGCGTCTTCTGCCCTGGCTGTGGCAGCACTAGAGCGGCAAGAGCACTTCTAGGCGGAGATCTAGAGCTAGCCTTCCATAACAATGCCTTGTTCTTGATTTCACCTGTTCTAGTACTTGTTGGTGTTCTAATCAGTAAGTATTCGAAAAATAGAATATGGCTTTATCTGTTTCTATCACTCTTGCTAGCAGTAGTGATTGCATTCACAGTGCTGAGAAACCAACCAGGATCTGAAATAGCACCGCTATAACTCAGGCAGCAGAGATCTCCATTTTGAGTCCAAGAGCCGAAAGAATCTTAACTTGAGTGGCGAGAGTCGGATTTGATTTCGCTTGTTCAATGTGACAAACCTCTCGTTGGCTTATACCAACAAACTTCGCTAACTTTCTTTGCGAGATACCCAGCTCTAATCTTCGAGTCTTTACAGTGTCACCTAGTCGTCGACACTCGTCTCTGAGGGCGATTGCCGCGTCCCATTTCTGGTGATATTCCTTAACTTCATCGGGCCAAGCTGCAATGATTGGAGCCCAGAATGCGTCGAATTCACTCAGGTCAGACTCAGCATTTGCTTTCATAAAAGTAATCATCTATTCTCCTTGTTTGAATGTCAATAGAGACTCGCGAGCTCTTCGAATTGCTGCATTTTGTCTTTTGCCTGAGCCAAAGCGTTGTTTGTCGTAACAACCATGGATAACTATTTGATTTTTCTGAAATGAACAGAAAACACGAAGAAGCACTTTAGTTTGAGGCACGTTCTCATCGGAGAGTAAACCTGCCTTAGATTCGATTGCCTTAGAACTGGGTCCTATCCGGAACTCCCAGAGTGATCCACCTAAAGACTTCAGCCAAGTTGTTCTAGCCAGAGCAAACCCTTGGCGACCGAGGATGTCTTTCAGTGCTCTAAGCAAGAGAAGCCGATGAATAGAGTTCAAACTCTCAACTTGATTCTTGAACGCCACAGGGTCAGCAAAGCAAATCTGAAGCTCTGGCGATGATTCCGACATCGCCCAACACTACAAAGACTGAACTAGTCACGCTTTTCTTGTCCACAGCCCAACAAGGTCTCCCAGACGAACTTCTCTGGCAAACTAGCAACATGAGCGAACTAGACAAACTAATCAAAACAGCCAACACTCTTAGATCTCCAGGTGGGTGTCCTTGGGATGCTGAACAAACCCATGAGTCTCTAGTTCAATACCTTCTTGAAGAAACCTATGAGCTAATTGATGCTCTAGAGAGTGGCAGCAGAGAAGATGTCTTAGAAGAACTAGGTGATGTTTTATACCAAGTTGTTTTCCACTCAGATCTAGCTCAGACAGGTTCTCTAGGTGAACCTTTCAACATCGAAGATGTTGCTAAGTTCAGTAGAGAAAAGATGGAGAGAAGACACCCTCATGTATTTGGCACCCCTGAAGAACTAGAGAAATACAAAGCCAATACCGGTGATGACGTCATGCTCAACTGGGATAACCACAAACAAAAAGAGAAACCAGAACGAGCATCTGTATTGGACGGTATTCCACCTGCTTTACCTGCCTTAGCTCTAGCTAGCAAAGTCATAGGCAAAGCCCAAAAGATCAACCTCCTAGATAAAGATGTTGAATCACCTATCCAACTAGAAGATGAAGAACACCTAGGAGCATTGCTCCTAGCCATAGTTCAAGCAGCTAAAGCCAACAACCTAGACGCTGAAAGAGCCCTAAGAACAGCAGTCAGAGACCTATCAGATGACATCAGGAAAGCTGAAGTACTTTCAGCTAGTGATGCTGGGGTTATTGGAGTTGAGGATTAAGGGAATTAGTCGAGATCTAGTTCCGATAAGGGTACCGCTTCGAAATGGTAATGAGCTCCACTGTCCTCTATGTAGTTCAAAACATCTGTATATCTTGCATGTGCAAACCAATCATTCAAGAGATACGTAAATTTAAGTTCAAGTCCAGTGCCTTGAAGTAAGCGGTTGTATTGTCGCATTTTGAAACCACACGTTTGAAGTTTCTCATCTACTGAGCCGCTGACTTCTTGCCACTTCTTTTCTATGATGTGCAGGCGAGACGACTTGATTGTGAACAAAGCTTCGTCTGGAAGAAGTTTAGAGCTGAGCGGAGATTCCCAGCCGTCATAGTTTCTCTCGAGGTATTTGTAGAGCTTTGTCTTTGCGGCTAGCTCGCCAAGAACCGTGGAATCTCTCAAGACCTTACTGTTTTGTACATCAAACGCTGCATCGATAAGTGCTTCCTCTAAACTCGTTGATTTTTCAAAAGCTAACCCAGTTTTGTATGGGTA
>JBEDBW010000111.1:0-2794 GCA_041177045.1 Actinomycetota bacterium
TATGAAGTTTCTAACTGGGCAAAGTCAGTTGAACAGCGTTCAGGTCACAACATGGCTTATTGGAAATCCATGGACTGGTGGGGATTTGGTCCAGGTGCTCATTCACATGTTGGGGGAGTTAGATGGTGGAATGTGAAGAATCCTTCTGCCTATTCAGATCGTATGAAGGCAGGTCTATCACCAGCTCTTGAGCGAGAGATTATCGACCAAGAGAACAGAGACATTGAAAAGGTGATGCTTGAAACACGCATTAGTGATGGCATCTCGATTGAATGGATGAAGTCAAAGGGCTTTGCTGAACCTAAGGTAATAGCATCCCTTATTGCCGAAGAGCTAGTTGAAGCGAAAGCAGCATTGTCAGGCACCCTCGTCTTGACTTCAAAGGGAAGACTTCTAGCTGATTTTGTAGTGCTAAAGCTTCTTGGCTAGAAGATAATAAAAGGGAATAGAAGGAGCAACTTATGGGTTACTGCGTTTCATGTGCGAAAGACGTCAAGTCGGCTAAGTTCTGTCCAACCTGCGGTCGTCAACTATTGACCAACGCGGAATTGAAAGCAGAAGCAACTGCAACTGAGCAAGCTGTACCTGCGACTCCAAGCAAGACCAACCTAGCTCTCTGGGTTCACCTTGCTCCACTAATTGCTGGAGTTGTGGGTATCTGGTTGACTGTCGCGCTATTCCTACTTTGGCTACCTGGTTTGCTAATCAGAAACTCAGCAACCGCATCTGACTTCGATAAGCGTCACGCAACTGAATCTATGAACTTCCAGTTGACCATCTTGATATTCGGTGCAGGAGCAGCCGTGTTCAGCCTTGCAACTATAGGCATTGGTCTTCTGATTGTTGTTCCTGCAGCCATAGCAGTGAGCATCGCAGCTTTGATATTCATGATCATGGGAGCAGTAGCTGCCAATGATCGCAGAGAGTTCAGATACCCACTATCTATCCGCTTCGTCAAGTAATATTGGCACTCTAGGAGTTAGAGTGCTAGTTGTCTCAATTCCTACTTATAAGCAGAAGGAGTTGAGTTGATTTCAGAACGTAATACCGCTGTTCTGCGGTCAATTATCGAAGACTTCATTTTGACTAATGAGCCTGTTAGCTCAAAGGCACTTCTGGAAAGACACCAGTTTGGTGTTTCTAGTGCAACTATCAGAAACGACATGGCTGTTCTTGAAGAAGAGGGGTACATTCAAGCTCCTCATACATCTTCTGGACGTGTGCCAACAGACAAGGGTTATCGAGTATTCGTTGACCAGATGATCAATGCTGAGGTGACAGCGGAACTAAAGAAAAACCTACTTGAACTAAACAGATTGTTCTCCAAGACTCTAGATCAGCTAACGGATCTAGATGAGAAGCTTCACACTTCTGCTCAACTACTTGCCAAGGCAACAGGTGAAGCGGCTGTCGTCCAGTATCCAAATCTGCAGAGCACTTTCGTTCGTTCAATCGAGTTTGTAAAGGTTACTGAGAATAGAGTGCTTGTACTTCTAATCACCCAAGCAGATCGCATTGCTCAACACATCGTTCATCTAAGTAGTGACGTTACAGATCAGCAATTATCTGAATTCAAAACCTCATTCAGTCAGGTTTGTTCAGGTTCTGCAATTGAGTCTCTTCCTGAGAAGCTAAACAATCTGGTTGCTAAGTCTAAAGTTGATGTGTCAGCGAATGTGAAGCTGCTTGTTGATGGAATTCTTGTTCTCATCAAGGCAAGCAAGCAAGACAAGGTAGCTTTTGCTGGAGCATCTAATCTGGTTCGTTCAGAGCAAGAGTTCGCGGGTGGTTTATCCTCTTTGCTTGAAACACTTGATGAAGGAGCTGACATCTGGAATGTTTTGAACCTGTGGAAAATTGATGCAGAGACACCGAAAGCCATCATAGGTTCAGAGAATAGCGTTTCTGAGTTCTCAACTAGTTCGCTACTACTATCTGGATATAGCAATAACGGAGCTGAACTAGCCAAGGTTGCTGTGCTTGGACCTACGCGTATGAACTATGCGAAGAACCTTGCTGCAGTTCTAGCTCTATCGCAACTTTTATCTAAGAATCAAGAGGACTAATTGGCTGATCATTACGAAGTGTTGGGTGTCTCTAAAGATGCTAGCCAAGAGCAAATCAAGAAGGCTTATCGCAAGCTTGCTCGTGAACTACACCCAGACATGAATCCAGGTGAAGCGGAGCAGGAACGTTTCAAGCTAGTAACTCACGCGTACGAAGTACTTAGTGATGAATCATCACGTCAGCAATACGACATGGGTGGATCTTCACCTTTCGGAGACACTGCTGGCTTTGGTTTTGGGGACATCTTTGAAAACTTCTTCGGTGGTGGGCAACGAGGCCCTAAGAAGATGGCTGAACGTGGTCAGGACGCTCTTTTGAGAGTTGAACTAACTCTTGCTGAGGTTGTCTTCGGTGTTGAGAAGCAGATTGAGATTGATACTGCGGTTATTTGTGAAACCTGTCTAGGAACTACATGTAGACCTGGAACGACACCTGAGATTTGTGATATCTGTAGAGGTTCCGGACAGATCCAAAGACAAGTTCGCTCCATTCTTGGAAACGTAGTCACATCAGCTCCTTGTGGAAGCTGTAGAGGTTATGGCCAAACTGTTCCAGAACCTTGTGTTGACTGTCGTGGACAGGGCAGAACCCGAGCAAGAAGAACCTTAGATCTGAATATTCCAGGAGGAGTTGAACACGGTCTTCGTCTGCAGCTGTCTGGTCAAGGTGAAGTCGGTTTTGCTGGTGGTCCTTCAGGAGATATCTACGTTGAGATAAGCGTTAGAGC